>JACCTJ010000151.1 GCA_013812485.1 Thermoleophilaceae bacterium | reverse complement strand
GGAGAGCGCGCTGGCCGCGGTCGGGATGGGAGGCGGCGGGGCCGCGGGTGGCGGAGGGCTCATCGCCGCGATCGGTGCCCACGGAGCAGCCAAGGTGGCGGCTGTCGCGATCGCCACCGGCGGCGCCTTCGCCGGCGCCGCGGTGACCTACCCGCTGTTCGAGAGCAAAGCGCAGCCCGCCCCCGAAGTCGCAGATGGCGTGCGAGACGGCGTCTCCGGCCCTTCGGTCAGAGGTCGAGGGAGATCTGACGCCGGGCGGGCGAGCGGCTCCTTCGACGGGGACACCGCCCAGACGACAGTAAGGAAGAAGGCCCGCCGCGACAAGATGAGCGCGCCTCGTGATCCGATTGCAGATGCAGAGAAGCGGAAGGAGAGCCCCGGTCGGGGACGCGAAAGTGGCGTCGACGACCCCGTGCGAAGCAAGCCCCCCAAGGCGCACGCCCAGGGGCAAGGTCAGGCGGGAGCTGCGCGCAAGGATCGGAGTCGAGGACGAGGCAAACCGGCCGGCTCCCCTGGAGGAGGCGGCGACAAGGAGCGCGGGCAAAGGCGTTTGAATCTGCCGGAGCCCGGCGCGAACCGTCGGCCGGAACGCTCACTCCCGCGTAGCGGGAAGGGCGGCCGCGTGCCGGAGCCACGCGGCCTTCGCGATCGAGGCAGCCCGGCGAAGGGCAACAGGTAGGGACTGGGTCGCGCCTCCTCGGTGGCGGGCTGACCGGCGGAGCATTTCGGGGCTCGCACCCGGCGGAAGTTACGTTTCCGGGGTGAGCTCGCGGATCGCACTCACCCAGACGAACAGGCGCTACCAGACCTGAGGCGCCGGCGTCAGTCGCCGGTTCTCCCCTCCAGCCGCCCAAGCAGACCGGCTCTCCACGCTTCGCAGCCCGCCCGCTGCACTCGCCTACGGCTCACTCCGCGGCTTGTCTGAGCAGCGAGGCTGACACCGCCCCACCGGGGCACCGGCCGCGTGCCATGGGTCACGCGGTCTGGGCGATCGCCCTGCCTCTGCTCTTCGCGGAGGTCGGCGAGACGCTGATCCAGTTCACCGACACCGCCCTGCTCGGCCGGGTGGGTCGAGCGGAGCTCGCGGCGATAGGGCCGATCGACGCGGTGCTGGACGCCGCCATCGTGCCCGCGGTCGGGCTCGTGGAGGCGATGCAGATCCTCGTGGCGCGACGCGTCGGCCAGAGGCAAGCAGGCGCCGTCGGGGCGACCTTCGGCCGCGCCCTCGTTGGCGTAGGCCTGATCTCGGTAGCGATCGCGGCCGGACTGCGGCTCGCGGCCGGGCCCGTCGCCGAGCTGGCCATCAGCTCGCCCGAGGTGGCGAGGTCCGTCGAGGACTTCTTCCGGTTCGGCTCCTGGGGGGTCATCTTCCTCGCGCTCAACCTTGCCTACGGCTCGCTCTGGGTGGGCCTGGGGAGACCGAGGATGCTCATCGGCGCGACCGCGGTGCTCGTGGTGGCGAACCTCGTGCTGAGCGTCGCCTTCATCTTCGGTCCTCTGGGCCTCCCGGCCCTGGGCATCGAGGGAGCGGGGATCGGGTTCCTCGGCGCGGAGCTCGCCGCCTTTGCCTTCCTGAGCGTGCAGACCTCACGCCGGCTCGACCTGAGAGGGATCGGATTCTTCAAGAGGGGGCAGGGAGCGGACGCGTCGACACGGCGGATGGTGCGCCTGGGTACGCCGATCGGCCTCCAGGCCCTTGTCGAGGCGCTGCGCTGGGTGGCCTTCTTCTTCGTCATTGAACGCCTCGGCGAGAACGCGCTGGCCGCGTCGAGCCTCGTCTACGCGTGCTACGCGGTCTTCCTGATCCCGTCTCAGGCCTTCGCGGAGACGGCCTACACGATGATCTCGGCGTCGCTCGGTCGGGGGGTCGGTGAACGCCTCGTACCGCTCGTGCGCGCCGTCGCCTGGCGTGCGTTTGCGGTGACGCTTCCCCTGCTGGCGGTGGCGGTGATCTTTCCCGACGTGGTCCTCTCGCTCTTCACCGACGACACAGAGTTGGTCTCCGGCGCGCGCACCACCTTGATGGCCGTGGCGCTCGGGATGCTTGCCGTCGTGGCGGCCGAGGTCGGGCTGGCCGCCGTGTTCGGAACCGGCGACGCCGATGCCGGCTTTGTCATCGAGCTGATCGTGAGCGGCGGGCTCGTGACCTCGGCGGTCCTGGCGGCCTTGGTCTTTGAGCTGAAGCTTTTCTACGTATGGCTCTCGCTTCCACTCGCCGCGAGCATCGGGCTGGCGGTGTCCGTCGTCTGGCTTCGCTCGGGACGCTGGCGGCGCGTTGTCCTCTGACCACGCGCGAAGCGCCCCGACGGCGCCGGCACGGTTGACGCCGGGCGAAGCGCCGATACGCGGGAGCGCACCGCCCGGCGGTGTTCCCCACCGATGAGCGCTGACGTTCTCGCCGGTGACGTTCCCGCATCCGGCATCACGGGAAGGGTCGAGACATGGACGGGAGCATCAGCGATCTGCCCAACGCCCTGGCGGCGAAGGCCGGGCTCGAGGAGACCATGGGCGGCAAGCGCCCGGCGGTGTTCCTGGACTACGACGGGGTACTCACCCCGATCGTCGACCGCCCCGAGGACGCGCGCATCTCCGCCGCGATGGGCGACGCCGTGCGGGGGCTGGCCCGGCGGACCACGGTCTGCGTGGTGAGCGGCCGCGATCGGCCCGTCGTGCAGGACCTCATGGGCATCGACGACCTGGTGGTGGCGGGCAGCCACGGGTTCGACATCTGGAGCCC
>JACCTJ010000145.1 GCA_013812485.1 Thermoleophilaceae bacterium | reverse complement strand
ATCCCGACCAGCGGGTGATGGAGGCCGAGGCGAGCTAGGTTCGCGGCGGCCTCCGGCGCGCTCAGCGCACGCGCACCGCCGGACCGGGCGAGCCGGCCGCGCGAACCCGGTAGCGCCCCTCGAGCTCGACCGAGACGCGGAAGGCCCCGGCCCGGTCGGCGTGTCCTTCGAGCACCTTCTTGAAGCCGCGTCGGCCCTCGCGCTCGACGAGGATCCTGCCGCCGCTGGGCACCGGGGCCACCTTGCCGGTGAGGACTCCCGCCGGGGCCTTCCCGGCGGCCGGCGACCGCGACGCCACGGCGGCCTCTGCCGCCACCGTCTCGATGCGGCCGAAATAGGCCCAGGTATCGCGCAGCCCGAGCCGAGCGCGGAGCGTCTTTCCGTCGGTCGGCCGGCGACCGCGGGTCCCGACGACCTCGGCGCGCACGACCCGCGGCGAGTCGCCGCGCTCGAGCACCTTGATCCCCAGGTAGCGGCCCTCGCCCAGCGAGCCGAGCTCGCGCTCCATCGTCTCGCGGGTCTGGGAGAACGCCCAGCGGTGGTGGGGCGAGATCCGGTCGGCGCGGTCTCGGACGCTGCGCAGGTAGGGCAGCGGCCGTCCGCCGAAGGAGTTCTCGTTGGCCTCGGTGCGTCCACCCGAGGACGAGAAGAAGAAGGTCGTGGCCACCGCGCCGTCGTGGAAGAGGACCTTGCCGGCGGTGGCGGCGATCGCCGCGTCGGTGCGCGGGTCCTCGCCGGAGAAGCCCTGGTAGACCTGCGAGCGCTGGTCGGGGTACTGGTCGAAGAGTCCGCCGAGCCGGGCGGTGGCCAGCGCGTAGGAGCGCGCGGCGACCGCCTGGGCCCGCAGCGCCTCGCGTCGCCACGAGGCCGGCATCTCGCCGGGGACGACGCCGCGCAGGTAGTCCTCGAGCTGGACGTGGTTGACCGCGGTCAGCCGGCCGGCGGCGGCGTGGAGAAAGAGGTCGCCGCGGTACTCGCCGTCCGAGACGTCGTTGAGGGCAGGGCCGGCCAGACGGAGGAGGTTGGCGCCACCGTCGACTCTGAGCGGCCCGAAATGACGACTGCACCGCCTGCCGGAGAGGCGGCACAGCTCGACCTCGCCGTCCGCCGTGGCGACGGCCCGGTAGGTCCGGTCCGGGTCGAGCGCGCGCCGGCCCGGAATCCGCTTCGCGCCGCTGAAGACGATCTCCGGCGCGCCGTCGGCGAGCAGCACGCGGATGCGGTCGGTGGGCGCCGCGCCGAGCTCCGCGCCACGGTAGTAGTGGGCGAGGATGGCGCGGTAGCGCTCTCGGTCCTTGGCCATGCCGTGGGCCCCGTACTGGCTCAGCCCGACGCCGTGGCCGTTGCCGGCGCCGCGGATGGTGTACGAGGTCGCAGCGTCGGCCGTGGCCGGGACGAGCGCCGCGGCAGCCAGGGCGGCCGCGATCAGGACGACGGAGAGAAGGGTGAAGGGACGAGACATAACGGTGGACGTGTACCGACCTATCGGCACGGGAAGATGCGGAGTTGAGGGCGTCGGGACCGCGGCGGCGACCGCGCCGCCCCAATCTCCCCTCTGCCAAGAGTAGACACGCGCGAGCTTGAGGAGTAACGATTTGGCCGCACAAAAAGCGTCGAAGCTGTTCGTCGAGTGCCTCGAGGCCGAAGGGGTGCGGCACGTCTTCGGTATCCCCGGGGAGGAGACCGTCGATCTGAACGAAGCCCTGGCCGACTCGTCGGTGGAGTTCATCCCCGTCCGCCACGAGCAGGGCGGCGCCTACATGGCCGACGTCTACGGCCGCCTCACCGGCCGCGCCGGCGTCTGCCTCGGGACGCTCGGTCCGGGCGCGACCAACCTCACCACCGCGGTCGCCGACGCCTACCTCGACCACGCGCCGCTGGTCGCGCTCACCGGCCAGGGCGGGCTCGAGCGCATGCACAAGCAGTCGCACCAGTACATCAACCTGATGCGCGTGATGCGCCCGATCACCAAGTGGAACGCCCGGGTGACCGAGCCGGGGATCATCCCCGAGATCGTGCGCAAGGCCTTCAAGCTCGCGCAGTCGCAGAAGCCCGGCCCCACCCACATCGAGCTTCCCGAGGACGTGATGGCGGCTGAGGTCGACGAGGAGCCGCTGCGCGTGCGCGCTGGGGTGAGGCGACCCGAGCCCTCCGCGGTGGAGATCCTCGACGCCGCCCAGATCATCACCGACGCCGAGCGCCCCGTCGTCCTCGCGGGCAACGGCGTGCTGCGGGTCGGCGCCTCGGACGCCCTGCGCGAGTTCAGCCGGGCGACCGGCATCCCGGTGGCCGAGACCTTCATGGGCAAGGGGGCGATGGATTACGCCGACGATCGCTTCCTGGGCACGATCGGCGTGCAGTCGCGCGACGCCGCGCTCGCCGGGTTCGAGGACGCCGACGTGATCATCACCGTCGGCTACGACCTCGTCGAGCTCGCACCGGCCCAGTGGAATCCCGACCGCGACAAGCGAATCGTCTGCATCGACACGGTCTCCGTCGAGGTCGACGCCCACTTCACGACCGACGCCGACCTGGTCGGCGACACCTCCTACGTCCTCGGCCGTCTCGCCGAGGAGTGCGGGGGAGAGTGCGAGCGCGGCGGGTCGGGTCGCCTGAACGAGATCGTGCTCGGCCGCTTCGAGGCCGCCAAGGAGGACGACCACTTCCCGATGCAGCCGCCGCGGGCGCTGTGGGAGCTGCGCCAGGCGCTCGGCCGCGACGACATCCTGATCTCCGACGTCGGCCTGCACAAGCTGTGGATCGCCCGGATGTTCCCGGCGCACGAGCCGAACACGGTGCTGATCGCCAACGGCCTGGCGGGGATGGGCTTCGCGCTGCCCGCGGCGATCGCGGCCAAGCTCGTCCACCCCGACCGCAGCGTGGTGACGGTCAACGGCGACGGCGGCTTCCTCATGAACTTCCAGGAGCTCGAGACCGCGACGCGGCTGCGCACCCCGATCGTCAACGTGATCTGGGAGGACCAGCAGTACGGCTCGATCCTGTGGAAGCAGGACAAGAAGTTCGGCCGCCACTTCGGCACCGACTTCACGAACCCCGACTTCGTCAAGCTCGCCGACGCTTTCGGCATGCCGGCGTGGCGCTGCGAGTCCGTGGAGGACTTCGGTCGTCACCTCGGTCACGCCCTGACCATGGATCTGCCCTCGCTGATCGTCCTGCCGATCGACTACTCGATCGACGTGGCGATCTCTGAAGAACTCGGAACGGAGACCGTCGCCGCATGACACGTAACATCGACCAGAGGTCCGAGCTTGCGAGGACCGGAGGGCGAAACCGCGAATCAGCCGCCCTGGAATCGGCCCCCACGCAGCTCTTCATCGGGGGCGAGTGGCGCGACGCGAGCGGCGGCGGGACGCTCGACGTGGAGGATCCCTCCACCGGCGCGACGCTCGTCGCCGTCGCCGACGCCACCCCCGACGACGCCAAGGCCGCACTGGACGCCGCCTGCGACGTGCAGGCGGAGTGGGCCGCGCACCCGCCGCGCGAGCGCGGCGAGATCCTGCGCCGCGCGTTCGAGCGCATCACCGAGCGCGCGGACGAGCTGGCGCTGCTGATGACGCTCGAGATGGGCAAGCCGCTGGCGGAGTCCAAGGCCGAGATCACCTACGCCTCGGAGTTCTTCCGCTGGTTCGCGGAGGAGGCGGTGCGGATCGAGGGCCGCTTCGCGAAGGCGCCCAACGGGGTCGGGCGGCTGATCACGATGAAGCAGCCCGTCGGCCCCTGCTACGCGATCACGCCATGGAACTTCCCGATGGCGATGGGCACCCGGAAGATCGGGCCGGCCGTCGCGGCGGGCTGCACGATGGTCATCAAGCCGGCGCAGCAGACGCCGTTGACCATGCT
>JACCTJ010000200.1 GCA_013812485.1 Thermoleophilaceae bacterium | reverse complement strand
TCGTCGGCCCCGCGCTCGCCGCGGGGGACTTCGGCGAGAGTCATCTCTACTCGCCGACGCGGTCGCGGCGGTGATCCGCGGCGCCCACGAGTCGCCCCGTGCGGTCGAAGACGAGCACCTCGGCTTGGACCGGAGCGCCGTCGAGGACGCCGAGAGCGACCCCCCGCGCGTCGGCGGCGACCCGCTCGGCCAGTGGCACGTCCGCCGCCTGGCAGAGCTCGAGCGCCTCGAGCCCGGTGTTGGCCCCACGGATCGCCCGCGCGAGCGACTCGTCGCCCCCGAGGTCACGGCTCGCCCCTGCCAGCCGCTCGAGATCGACCTGCGAGCGTCCCGAGTGGAGGTCGAGATGCCCGCCCGCGAGCTTCGAGAGCTTGGCGAACCCCCCCGCGAGCGTCAGGCGCGCGATCGGACGGCGACCGAGGTGCTTGAGCACCGCCCCGGCGAAGTCGCCCATGTCGAGCAGCGCGGACTCCGCCAGCCCGTAGCGGGCCTGGGCGGCGCGCTCGGAGGTGTCGCCCGTGGCCGCGATCACATGCTCGTGACCGGTGGCGTGCGCGACGTCGATCCCTTGCCGGATAGAGGCGATCCAGGCCGAGCACGAGTAGGGGACGACGATGCCGGTCGTCCCGAGGATCGAGAGCCCGCCGCGGATTCCGAGCCGTGGGTTCCACGTTCGCCTCGCAACCGCCTCGCCGTCCGCGACGCCGATCTCGACGATGGCCTCGCCGGCGCCTCCGTGCTCGGTCGCGACGCGCGCCAGGGCACTGCGGATCATGCGTCGGGGCGCGGGGTTGATCGCCGGTTCGCCGACCGGCAGGGGGAGGCCGGGGAGCGTGATCGTGCCGACTCCGGCGCCCGCCCGGAAGAGGACGCCGGACCCCTCGGCTCCCTCCTTCACGGTCGCGAGGACGAGTGCGCCGTGGGTGACGTCGGGATCGTCGCCTGCGTCCTTCACGACGCCGGCGGTCGCCTGCTCGCCGTCGAAGCGCTTGACGGCGAGCGCGAACTCCACGCGCCGCCCGGCCGCGAGCTCGACCGGAACGGGATCGGGAAAAGCGCCGGTGAGGAGCGCCTGGTAGGCCGCGGCCGCCGCCGCGGTGGCGCACGCACCGGTGGTCCAGCCGCGGCGCAGGGTTCGCTCGCTCACCTGGAGGCCGCCCGATGACGGTCAACTCCCCGCGAGCGGCGCAGCCACGGCGTGGCGCCCGCGTCCTCGTCCTCGGCGGGACGGCGGAAGCCCGCGAGCTCGCGGGCGCCCTCGACGCCGCGGGCGTTCCCGTGGTCTCCTCGCTCGCCGGGCGGGTCGCTCGCCCGCGGCTGCCGGTCGGCGAGGTCCGCGTCGGCGGCTTCGGCGGGCCGCAGGGCCTCGCGCGCTGGCTCGCCGAGCACGGCGTCGGCGCCGTGCTCGACGCGACTCACCCGTTCGCGGAGCAGATGTCGGGATCGGCGGCGGAGGCGTGCGAGGCGGCCCGCGTGCCCCTCCTGCGCCTCGAGCGACCCGGCTGGAGCGAGCGCGACGGCGACGCCTGGCACTGGGTGGACGACCTGTCGGCGGCCGCGGCGCTCGTGCCGCAGCTCGGCTCGCGCGTGCTCCTCACGACCGGCCGCCAGGGCCTCGCGGCCTTCGCTGGCGTCGGCGGCGCGTGGTTCCTCGTCCGTTGCGTCGATCCGCCCTCGCCGCCGCTCCCGCCCCGGCACCGGCTCGTGATCGATCGCGGCCCCTACACGCTCGCCGGCGAGCTCGCGCTGATCGACGCCCACGGCATCGACCTGGTGGTCACCAAGGACAGCGGCGGCCATCACACCGAGGCCAAGCTCGACGCCGCCCGCCGGCGCAAGCGGCCGGTGATCGTCGTGCGGCGCCCGCCCGGGCCGTCCGTGCCGACGGTCGGCGAGGTGGGGGCCGCGCTCGCGTGGCTTCGGTCCACGACTCAGGCCGGGTAGCGGCGCGGCGTGTAGACGCGCGGGTGCCCGCTTCCGGCGTCGGTCACCCGAGTCGTCGAGGAGCCGACGATGAGGAGGGTGCGCATGTCGACGCGATCGACCTCGAGGGCGGCGAGCGTCGTCACCGCGATCGATTCCTCCGCGCTCCCGACCGCCCGCGCCACCACCACGGGCGTGTCGGGCGCGCGGTGGGCGAGGAGCAGGGTGCGAGCGCGCTCGAGCTGCTCGCGCCGGGTGTGCGAGGCAGGGTTGTAGAGCGCGAGCACGAGGTCCGCCGCTCCCGCGGCCTCGAGGCGGCGCTCGACCACCTCCCACGACTTGAGCTGATCGGAGAGCGAGATGGCGCAGAAGTCGTGGCCGAGCGGCGCCCCCACGCGAGCCGCCGCGGCCTGCATGGCGGAGAGGCCGGGAACCACGCGCACGTCGAGGTCGGCGAACTCCGCTCCGCCCTCCTCGAGCTGCTCGAGCACAGCAGTCGCCATCGCGAAGATCCCGGGGTCGCCGGACGAGACGACGGCGACGCGGGCGCCGCCCGCGGCGAGCTCGAGCGCGTGGCGAGCACGCTCGGCCTCGACGCGGTTATCGCTCGGATGGCGCTCCTGACCGGAGCGCGCGGGGACGCGCGCAAGGTAGGCCCCGTAGCCGACGAGGTGCTCGGCCTCGGCGAGCTCGGCGCGCGCCTCGGGGGTGATCCACTCAGGGCCGGCGGGACCGAGACCGACCACCGCGACCGCGCCCCGGCGCGGACGGCCGTCGCTTGGTGCGGAGCCGTTCGCGGTCGGGACGAGCACGAGCGACATGTAGGGCACCTCGCCCTCGATCTCGCGCAGCGGCGCCGTGCGCTGCTCGGGTGTGCTGGCCCGCTCGACGTAGATGCCGCGCTCGCCGGCGCCGGCGCGCTCGACCGCCTCGCGGACGTTGACGAACGTCCGTCCGAGCTTCATCACGACCGCCGCATCACTCGCGCGCAGGCCGGCTGCGAGCGCGTCGGGCGGCAGCGTTCCCGGTAGGACGGTCAGCACGTCGTCGCGCTTGGCGAGCGGCCTCCCGGCCGCTGCCGCGGCCGCGCTGAAGGCGGTCACGCCGGGCACGACCTCGGTCGGGTAGCGCGAGGCGAGCCGCTCGTGGAGGTACATGTAGGACCCGTAGAAGAAGGGGTCGCCCGCGCACAGGACGGCGACGTCGCGCCCGGCGTCGAGGTGGCTCGCGAGCTCGGCCGCGCTCGCGTCGTAGAAGTCGCGCAGGGCCCCCTCGTAGCCGCCGGGGTGATCGGTCTCTCCGGTGGTCACCGGAAAGGTCAGCGCGACCTCGATCTGCTCGGGGCGCAGGCAGGACGCCGCGATCCGCCGTGCCACGCTGCTGCGGTGCCGGGCGGCCGGATAGGCGACCACGTGCGCGCGCTCGATCGCGCGCCGCGCCTTGAGGGTCATGAGCTCGGGGTCCCCGGGTCCGATGCCGACCCCGAACAGACGCCCGGTCGAGGCCGCGCTCATTCGCTCGGACCGGCCACGGCGTTCACCGCTGCGGCGGCGAGTGCGCTCCCCCCGCGGCGACCGTGCACGACGAGGTGCTCGAGCCTCGCGGGGTGGCGCGTCAGCTCCTGCTTCGACTCCGCCGCGCCGACGAAGCCGACGGGCACCCCGATCACGGCCGCCGGCCGGCCCACGCCGTCCTCGACGAGCTCGAGCAGGCGAAAGAGCGCGGTCGGGGCGTTACCGACGACGGCCAGCGATCCCTCGAGGCGGTCGCGCCAGAGCTCGAGCGCCGCGGCGGTCCGCGTCGTGGCGAGCTGCTCGGCCAGCCGCGGCACCTCGGGAGCGCTCAGCGTGCACACGACGTCGTTGTCGGCGGGCAGACGCCCGCGCGTCACGCCCGAGGCGACCATGTTCGTATCGCACAGGATCGGCGCGCCGGCCTCGAGCGCCGCGCGCGCCGCCGCGCCGAAGCCGTTCGACGCGGCGACGTCCCGGGGCAGGTCGACCATGCCGCACGCGTGGATCATCCTCACGACGGCGTGCGCGAGAACGGGCTCGAGCCCGCCGAGGTCCGCCTCGGCGCGGATCGTCGCGAAAGAGCGGCGATAGATCTCGGCCCCGTCGCGCAGGTACTCGCGGCGATCCGCCCGTCCGGCTCCAGCGGTCACGACGAGTCCTGCCCGCCCAGCGCCGCGATCGCCTCATCCGCGTCCCTCACGACCCGGCCGGCGTGGCCCGGCGAGGCGACCACGAGGCCCTCTTGGACGGCCGTGACCGTCACCGGGGCGCCACGCGGCTCGCCGCATCGGCGCTCGCAGGCCGACCAGTGCTCGGCGGGCGCCTCGGGCGCGCGCGCTCCCGCCCGGCGGACGGCTGCGGCGCGTACGTCGACCCGTGCGTTGGCGCACGCCCCGAGCCCCGCGCACGCGGACAGCCCGGCCCAGCCCGAGTCGAAGGTGGTCGCGAGGCCGAGCTCCTCGAGCGAGCGGGCGACCGCATCGACTTGGAGCTCGGGGACGTCGAGGACGGTCAGCGTCCGCCACGGCGAGAGCCGCAGCGCTCCGTGCTCGCGGGCGAGCGCGGCCAGCGGGGCGATCGCCTCGCGGTCGAGACGGCCGAGCGGGGCGAGCGCCGTGACCGCGACGCGTCCGTCCCGCTGGCGGAGGGGTCCCGGGGCGAGCGTCCCGG
>JACCTJ010000123.1 GCA_013812485.1 Thermoleophilaceae bacterium | reverse complement strand
GTCTTGCCGACCTCGCCGCGCGAGAGCTCGTGATCGGGGTCGTAGCCGGTCTGGGTGGGAAGGTCGAAGGCGATCGACAGGCCGGTCTGGCCCTTGGCCAGGTTGTTGCGGTAGAGCTCGTTCGACTCGCGCGCGGTGGAGTGCCCGGCGTAGGTGCGCATGACCCACGGGGCGTCGGGCTCGGGCAGGCGGTGCGCAGGCGTGTCGGTCACCGCTCGATTGTAAGGTCAGAGCCCATGAGCCGCGAGATCGACGTCATGCACCTGGGCCGCGATCGGGTCATCTGCGCCTACGAGCTCGACGGGCTGATCGTCGACCCCGGCCCGACCACCGGACTCGAGGCGCTGCTCGAGGGCCTCGACGGCAGCGAGCCCCGGGCGCTGCTGCTCACCCACGTCCACCTCGACCACGCCGGCGCCTCCGGCAAGCTCGTCGAGCGTTTCCCCGAGCTGACGGTCTACGTGCACGAGCGGGGCGCGCCCCACCTCGTCGACCCGGAGCGACTGCTGAAGAGCGCGCGTCAGCTCTACGGCGACGACATGGACCGGCTCTGGGGCGAGGTCGTCGCGGTGCCGGAGCCCAACATCCGGATTCTGAGCGGGGGCGAGACGATCGAGGAGGGCATCCGGGTCGAGTACACGCCGGGGCACGCCTCCCACCACGTCTCCTACCTTCACGAGGAGACCGGCGAGGCCTTCGTGGGCGACGTCGCCGGCGTGCGCATCCCCCCGCTCGACCACGTCCTGCCGCCGACCCCGCCGCCCGACATCGACCTCGAGGCGTGGGAGCGCTCGCTGCGCACGATCGAGGGCTGGGCCCCGAGCGGGCTGTGCCTGACCCACGCCGGCCGCGTCGGAGACGTCGTGGGGCACCTGCTGCGCGTGCGCGAGGGGCTGGCTCGCCAGGGCGAGCGCTCGCGCGCGCACGGGCAGGAGGCCTTCGTCGAGGCGGTCGCGGCCGAGGTGCGCGCGGCCGCAGCCGGCGACGAGGAGCTCGCCGAGCGCTATCTCCAGGCCGCGCCCACCGACCAGCTCTTCCTCGGCCTCGAGCGCTACTGGCGCAAGAAGGCCGAGCGGGAGAGAGCGGCGAGCGCAGAGGGCGAGGGCGCGCGTGCGCCGGCGACCCGCCCGTGAGCACGGAGACCATCGAGCGCCCGCGCGTCGGCGGGCCCGGCGACGACCTCGGCGGCAACTGGCGCGTGATCGTCCTCAACGACAACCACAACACCTTCGACAGCGTCGCTGCCGCCCTGTCGCGCGTGGTCCCCGGAGTCTCGCTCGACCAGGGCTACCAGATCGCCGACCGCATCCACAACTCCGGCCAGGCGATCGTCTGGACCGGCCAGAAGGAGCCGGCCGAGCACTACCGGGAGCTGCTCAAGGAGGCTGGCCTGACGATGGCGCCGCTCGAGCGCGGCTGAGTCGCGCCGGCGCCCGCTCAGTCGCCGACCGGCACCAGCGCGCGCGATCCGAAGCCCACGAGCCGCTGCCACTCCGGGATGATCGGCACCTGGAACAGACCGACGGCGCGGGCGCGCGCGTCCGAGACCTCGTCCGACAGCCAGTATCGCTCCCAGCCGAGCTTTGACTCGAAGCCGAAGGCGAGCTGGATGAAGACCGCCTGGTCCTCCTTCGAGCGGAAGAAGGCGTACGCCGTGGCGCCGTAGTCGAGCGCCGCCTCGGCGACCTCGCCCCACAGCGCCTCGAACTTGTCGCCGCGCCAGGGGTTGGCGACCCAGCGCAGCGCAACGAGGTTGGTCCCGAGCTCCCCGGCCATCAGCCCACCTCCGCCCGGATCGCGCCGGGGCCCTCGGCGGTGCGGCCGAGCCCCTCGGACTCGGCGCCCACGAGGATCGAGATCTTGCCGAGGTGCTTGTTCTCGCGCATCAGCTGGTGGGCCTCACCCACCCCGTCGAATCCCATGGTCCGCCACAGTACCGGCCGGATCTGACCTCGCTCGATGAGCTCGTTCGCCTTGTAGCACTCGTAGGCGTTGGCGAAGTGGGAGCCGATGATCTGCTTCTGGCGCATCCAGAGGTAGCGGACGTCGAAGTCGAGGTTGTAGCCCGACGTCGCGCCGCAGATGACCACCTTGCCGAACGGCTTCACGGTCAGCACCGAGGTCGGAAAGGTGGCCTGGCCGACGTGCTCGAACACGATGTCGGGCTCGCCGCCGAGCAGCTCCTTGACGTGCTTGGAGAAGCGCCGCGACTCCTTGAAGCGGGCCGTCTCCTCGTCGGGGTCCTCGCCGCCCTTTCGCATCATGCCCTTGAACTCGTTCCGGTCGATGTAGTCGACCGCGCCCAGGCGCTTTACGAGCTCGCCCTTCGCCTCGCTGGAAACGACGCCCACCGCCTGGGCCCCGGCGATCTTGCAGAGCTGGATGGCGAACACGCCGAGGCCGCCGGCCGCGCCCCAGACGAGCACGCGGTCGCCCGGCTGGATGTCGCACTGGTCCATGAGCATCCGGTAGGCGGTGAAGTAGGTGAGCCCGTAGGAGGCCGCCTCCTCCCAGGTGAGGTTCTTCGGCTTGGGGAGCAGCTGCTGCGCCTGAACCTTCGTGAACTGGGCGAAGGAGCCCCAGGAGGTCTCATATCCCCAGATCTGCTGACTGGGCGCGGCGAGCGGGTCGAGGCCATGCACCTCGACGTCCTCGTAGGAGGCCTGGTTGCAGTGG
>JACCTJ010000113.1 GCA_013812485.1 Thermoleophilaceae bacterium | reverse complement strand
CGGTAGCCGCCGCCGTCCAGCTGGCACTCGAAGCCGCGCGCGCCACCGCCGGTCGCCGAGAACGAGAAGCGCGCGCTGCGGTCCGAGGTCGTCTTGGGCGGCGCGTCGTCGATGCGTGTATTCGGAGCGCGGCTCGGCTGGGAGCCGCCGCCATCCCCGTTGCCTCCGCCGCCGTTCGGCTCGGAGCTCCCGCCCCCGTCCTCGGAGCTCCCTTCGTCCTCGCCTGCGCTTCCGCGGTCGCCCTGGCGCTCGCGCGCCCCCGCGCGCTCCTGCTCGCGTGCCCGCTCCCTTTCGCCCTCGCTCTCCCTCTCCTTGTCCTTGTCGTCACACTTCCGCGTGGTCGTGTACTTCGCGCAGTACGGGTCGAGGTCGGCTCGTTGCGACGGGTCCGGGAACTCCCCACAGCCCTGGCTCACCGCCGAGCTCATGTAGTCCCCCCAGATCTGCGCCGGGAAGTTGCTCCCGGAGACCGAGACGCCGTGGACCTCGCGCATCGGCTTGGGGTCCGCGTAGCCGACCCACACCGCGGTGGACAGACGCGGGGTGTAGCCGACGAACCACGCGTCCTTGAAGTCGTCGGTGGTGCCCGTCTTGCCTGCCGCCGGGCAGCCGATGCCGGCCTCCCTGCCGGTTCCGCGCTGGATGTTCTGCTCGAGGATGTCGGTCACCTCCGCGCTAACGGCCTCACTGTAGGCGCGCTGGCCCTGCGGATCGGCGAGGGCGTCCCGCTCGCGGTCCGGGAAGACGATCCGCTTGATGGCGCGCGCTTCAGTGCGGACGCCACCCGAGGCAAGCGTGGCGTAGGTGCGCGCCATCTCGAGCGGCGAGACCCCCCGCTTGAGGCCGCCGAGGGCCTCGGCCGGCCGGCTCTCGAGCTCCGCCTCGATCCCGAGCCGGCGCGCGTTCGCGGTCACGTCCGCCAAGCCGAGGTCGAGGGCGAGCTGCTGGAAGACCGTGTTGTCGCTCTTGAGCGTCGCTCGCTCGAGGTCGATGTTGCCGTAGTAGCGCTCGTCGTAGGTCTCGACGTCGATCTCGCCGTAGCGCTCGGTCTCGAAGTCGAGCGGCTTCGACCTGTAGGTCGTCTTGTTGGGGTCGACCCCGCGGCTCAGGGCGGTCATCAGCACGATCGGCTTGAAGGCGGAGCCGGGCTGGCGCTTGCTCTGCGCGGCGTAGTTGAACTTCGTCCGGCTGAACTTCTCCGAGGTGACCATCGCCTTGATGCCGCCCGTCTCCGGGTCGATGCTGACCGCCGCCGCGGAGGGGTCGTCTCCGCGGTCGAGCGCCGAGCGGATCGACTCGCGGGCGTCCTCCTGTAGGTCCACGTCGACTGTCGTGTAGACCTTGAGGCCGCCCCTCTCGACGCGCTTCTCCCCGTAGCGATCGATCAGCTGCTGCTTGACGAACTCGAAGAAGTAGCGCTCCTCCTGTCGGGTGTAGAAGGAGCCACGCTCGACGCCCAGCGGCTTCTCGGTCGCGGCGCGCGCCCGCTCGGGCGACACCTTCCCCGTCGCGACGAGCGCGCGAAGGACCTCGTTGCGGCGCTCGAGCGCGGCGTCCTCGTTCTCGAACGGGTTGTAGGTGTCCGGGGCGCGGGGTAGGCCGGCAAGCAGGGCAGCTTCGTGCAGGCGCAGCTCGTCGGCAGGCTTCGCGAAGAAGGTCCGCGCCGCGGCCTCGATGCCGATCGCCGACTGTCCGTTGATGGTCCCGTAGGGGACGTTGTTGAGGTAGAGGGCGAGGATCTCCTCCTTGGTCCTGCGCTCGTCCATGGCCGAGGCGAGCTTGGCCTCGCGGACCTTGCGCGCGAAGGTGCGGTCGTCGGAGATGTAGAGGTTCTTGACCACCTGCTGGGTGATCGTCGAGCCGCCCTCGACGACCTCGCCGGAGCGGAAGTTCTTGATGGCCGCCCTGAGCACGGCCTCGAAGTCGACGCCCTCGTGCTCGTAGAAGCGCCGATCCTCGATCGCCACGGTCGCCTGCTCGACGAGACGAGGGATCTCCTCGGCCTCGAGCGCCGTGCGCAGCGTCTCCGACTGGACCACCCCCAGGCGCTCGCCGCCCTCGGCGTACAGCGTCGAGTTCTCCCCGTTGTCGAGCTCGGAGAGCTCGGAGAGCTCGGGCGCCGAGCGCCACATGGCGTAGACGTAACCCGTGAAGCCCACGCCGAGGACGACCCCGGCCGCCACGAGGGTGAGGGCGGCACGAGCGGCCTTCTGTTTCTTGTTGAAGCCCGCCCATCGGGAACCCAGGCGGCCGAAGAAGCGCTTCACGCTGTGGTCCTTTGCGATTCTGGGGGCGGATGACCGGTCGGCGAGGGAGCGCTCCGGGCGTCTTCGAGATGATCGCAGCGGGATCTGATGGCGCCGTCACACCGGTCTGCGCGCTTCGCCGCCCAGACCAGCCTTCGACGGGCAGCCCGAAGCGAGCCCCGGCCACGCGGCTCGAGCGCAGGCCTTCAGCGCGCCAGTGCGCGCCCCGCCGCCTCGAGCTCCGCCGCCGTCGTCGCCTCGGTCACGCTGGCCAGGTCGAGCAGGCGGGCGTGAAAGGCGCTCAACTCGTTGCGCCCGACGATCGCATGGCAACCGACACCCGCCTGGCGACAGCGCACGGCGACCTCGCCGACCGCCTTGCCCGACAGTGCCTGCTCGTCGA
>JACCTJ010000111.1 GCA_013812485.1 Thermoleophilaceae bacterium | reverse complement strand
TGAGCTCCGCGATCGACAAGCGCGATCGCCCGCGGGCCGGCACCGCGGCGATCGACGTCGCGCAATCGGCGCTCGACCTCGAGCTCCGCTACCGCCCGCCGGCCGAGATCGACCTGGGCCGCTTCGACCGCATCAAGGATCTCGACCGCCCCGGCGGTGACGCCGGCAAGCAGGCCGAGCAGTTCACCGCGGCCTTCGAGCGCTTCCTCAAGCAGGACTACCGCCCGGGGGTCGAGAAGCTGCAGAAGGCCGTCGGGAACCGCGACCGCCAGGCGATCCGCTCCGCGGCGCTCGGGCTGCGGAGCATCAACACCCAGGACGTGAACCGGCTCGCCGGGCAGGTGGGCGTCTCGAAGTGCGCCTCGGGGGGCTGAGCGCCGGCCGGTGGCGACTCGCCTCGGGCGCCACTGCGCGCCTCGGCCCCGTGGCAGCCTCTTACACTCGCTACGTGCCGAGCCGCGTCATCCTCTTCTCCACCGACTCCTGCACCTTCTGCGTCCACGCGAAGTCGCTGCTCGCCAAGCGGGGCGTGGCGTTCGAAGAGGTCAATCTGGGAGAGCACCCAGAACTACAGGCTGAGCTGGCCAGTGTCACGGGGCTCACGAGCTTCCCCCAGATCCTCGTCGACGGCGAGACCCTCGGAGGCCTCAACGAGCTCAGGGCCGCCGACAAGAGCGGGGCGCTGGCCTCGTGGAGCACTGGGTAGCCGAGCGTCCTTCGGCGCACGCTCGCGTCTACCACCCGACGGTGAAGGGCATCGGTCGAGCCCTTGCCCGCGGCCTTTGCGAGGATGCATGTTCCGCGTGCCCGGCCGCGGCACCGGGGAAGCCTGGCGGGGTATTTGGAAGCGGACCGATTTCGGCGAGAACGAGGCCCCACAGATGAGACACCGAGCCATGCAGCACCTGAGCGCCGAAGACCTCGACGGGATCGCCCGCGAATTCGATGCCATCCACCGCGAGGTGCGCGCCGACCTCGGCGATGTCGACGCGGCCCACATCCGGCGCGTCATCACGATTCAGCGCGGCTTGGACACCGGCGGGCGCGCCCTTCTGCTGTTCTCACGCTTCCCGCCCGCCTTCGTGGGCGGAACCCTCTTGCTCTCGGTATCCAAGATCCTGGACAACATCGAGATCGGCCACAACATCATGCACGGGCAATGGGACTGGATGCGCGATCCCAAGATTCATTCCTCCAAGTGGGAATGGGACGCTGTCTCCCCTGCCAAGACCTGGAAGACGGCTCACAACTACCACCACCACACCTTCACGAATGTGGTTGGCAAGGATCGAGACCTCGGATACTCAGCGTTGCGCGTGCACGCCGATCAGCCGTGGCACCCGGTTTACCTGACCCAGCCCATCTACGCCATCGGGATGGCCGCGTCGTTCGAGTGGGGCATCGCCCTCTATGACATAGACCTCGGCGGAGTTCGCGACGGGACCAAGGAGTGGTCGGAGGCCAAGACCGACCTGATGGCGTTTGGCCGCAAAGCGTGGCGCCAGATCGGCAAGGACTACGTGCTCTTTCCGCTGCTGGCGGGGAGGTCGGCGCGCAAGTCCACGCTGCTGGGCTTCGTCTTGGCGAACGTCGTGCGCAACGTCTGGACCCAGATCATCACCTTCTGCGGCCACCTCCCCGACGGCGCCGAGACCTTTACTCAGGAGCAATATGAGAACGAGAGCCGCGGGGGCCGGTACGTTCGTCAGCTGTTGGGGTCGTGCAACTTGGACGGCAGCCGGCTGTTCCATGTCATGACGGGCCACCTGTCGTACCAAATCGAGCACCACCTGTTCCCAGGGCTTCCGAGCAACCGTTACCCGGAGATCGCGCCCCGTGTACGCGCGGTGTGTGAGCGCTATGGCCTGCCTTACTCGAGCGGGCGCCTGGGCCGTCAGTACCTGTCGGCAACCAAGAAGATCGTGCGCTTCGCCTTCCCGACCGGCGGATCGGGGGCAGTGGATCGGGTGGACGATGACCACACCAGCTCGACACGCTCGCGTCCGCGGATCCTCGCGACCAGCTCCTCGGCCGGGGCCGGCTCGGCCGGATAGCC
>JACCTJ010000104.1 GCA_013812485.1 Thermoleophilaceae bacterium | reverse complement strand
CGCCAGCGCCTTGAACGCGTCAGCACCGCTGCGCACGCCGCTGTCGAGCAGCACCGGGACACGGTCGTCCACCGCCTTGACGACGGCGGGCAGCGCGTCGAGCGTGGCGATCGCGCCGTCGACCTGGCGGCCGCCGTTGTTCGAGACCACGATGCCGTCCATCCCGTGGTCCAGCGCGCGCCGGGCGTCGTCGGGATGGAGGATGCCCTTGAGGATGATCGGCAGCTTCGTGCGCTCGCGCAGGAAGGGGAGGTCGTCCCAGGTCAGCGAGGGGCGGGAGTAGATGGCCACGAAGCGCTCCACCGCCGCTCGCGCACGCCCCGAGCGCAGCGCCCTCAGGAAGCGGTCGGGATAGGCCCGGGTGAGCGCGATCAGCGTCCGCAGCGCGGCGAGGTTGATCTCGGGCGAGCGCTCCGGCCCGTCGCCTTCGCCCGGCTTCTCGAGCATACGGCGGAAGACCGGGTCGCTCGTGTACTGGGCGATCCCCTTGCCGCGGAGGAACGGCAGGTAGGCAAGGTCGAGGTCGCGCGGACGCCAGCCGAGCAGGGTTGTGTCGAGCGTGACGACGATCGCCTCGCATCCGCAGCGCTCGGCCCGGCTCACGAAGCTCTCGACGAGGTCGTTCGAGGTGCTCCAGTAGAGCTGGAACCAGCGTGGGGCGTCGCCCATCGCCGCGGCGACCTCCTCCATCGGCCGGGAGGCCTGGTTCGAGAAGATCATCGGCACGCCCTCGGCCGCCGCGGCACGGCCTGCCGCGAGGTCCGCCTCGGGATGCGCGAGCTCGAGAACGCCGATCGGGGCGAGCAGCAGCGGCGCGGGGAGCGTCCGCCCGAACAGCTCGGTCTCGAGCCGGCGCTCGGAGGCGTCGCGGAGCATCCGCGGGACGATCCGCCAGCGGTCGAAGGCTTCCCGGTTGGCCGCCTTCGTTCGCCCGGCCCCGGCGCCGGCCGCAACGTAGGCGAAGGCCTCCTCCGACATGGTCCTCTCGGCGGCCTGCTCGAGCAGGTCGACTGAGACGGGCACGCGTGGGCGGCGCCCACTCACCCCGGCGGCGTAGACCTCGGACTGGCGCTTGCGGCCGTTCACCGCGCCGCCGCGGAGAGGAGCGCGATCGTCACGCCTCGTCGCCCCCGCCGTCCAGGCCGAGCTCCGTTGCCTGCTCCTCCATCGCCGCGATGACCGTGGCCACATGCACGTCGAACTCGACGCCGAGCTCTTCGGCACCGCGGCGCACCTGCTCGCGGTCGACGGCCGCGGCGAAGCTGGACTGCTTGAGCTTCTTCTTGACCGACTTCGGCGTCATGCCGTGGACGCCGTCCGGGCGCACGCGCGCGCATGCGGCCACGAAGCCCGACAGCTCGTCGACGGCGAACAGGGTCCTCGCCAGCGGGGTCGTCCGGGGCACCCCGAGGTACTCGGCGTGGCCGGCCACGGCGTCGATCAGCTCGGGTGGGTAGTCGCGGCGCTCGAGCTCGGCCATGGCCAGGCGCGGGTGCCCGGTCTCGGGGTCCGGGTAGCGCTCGTAGTCGAGGTCGTGGAGGATCCCGGTCGCGGCCCACAGCTCCTCGTCCGCGCCGCGCTCGCGGGCGTGGGCGCGCATCGCCGCCTCGACGCCGAGCACGTGGCGGCGCAGCGAGTCGGACTCGGTCCACTCGCAGAACAGCCGCCAGGCCTCGTCGCGGGAGACGCCCATGGCGGCGAGGCTAACCGAGTCGAGGAGGAGGCCGCCGCGCAGCCGCGAATCGACGGCCATGGCCTCCGGTACCCTCTCTCCGCTTCCCGCCGCCTTCGACCTGGCAGACCCCAGCATGGAGAAGTTCATCATCGAGGGCGGGCATCCGCTCTCCGGCACGGTGGTCCCGTCCGGCAACAAAAACGCCGCGCTGCCGGTCATGGCGGCGAGCCTCCTCACCGAGGAGGAGATCGTCGTGCGCAACGTGCCGCGCATCCGCGACGTCGAGGCCATGCTCAGGCTGCTTCGCTCGGTTGGGGTCGAGTGCGAGTGGCTGGAGGAGAACGCCGTCGCCCTGTGCGCCGCCAACGCCGATCCCCGCGAGCTCGATCCCGCCCTGTGCGTCCCGATCCGGGCCTCCTTCCTGCTCGCGGGACCGCTGCTGGCCCGCTTCGGGCAGGCGCACATGCCGCCGCCGGGCGGAGACGTGATCGGGCGCCGGCGCCTCGATCCCCATCTCGACGCCTTCCGCGCCCTCGGCGCGCGCGTGAGCATCAACGGCCGCTACTTCATCGACGCGCCCGCCGGCCTGCGCGCGTGCGACTTCTTCATGGACGAGCCCTCGGTCATGGCGACCGAGAACGCGATCATGGCTGCGGCGCTGACGCCGGGGTCGACGGTGATCCACAACGCCGCCTCGGAGCCCCACGTCCAGGACCTGGCCCGCATCCTGCTCGGGATGGGCGCCCGGATCGAGGGCATCGGCTCGAACGTGCTCGTCGTCCACGGCCGCTCGGAGCTCGGCGGCGCCGACTACGCGATCGGCCCCGACTACATCGAGATCGGGAGCTTCGTGGCCCTCGCCGCGACCACCGGGGGAGAGCTGCGCATCCGCGATGTGGTGCGCGAGGACCTCCGCATGACGGAGCTCGTGTTCGGGCGCCTGGGCTGTCGCATGGAGTACCACGGGTCCGACCTGATCGTCCCGCCGAACCAGGACCTGCGGGTCACCGACGATGCGGGCGACGCCATCTCGAAGGTCGAGGACGGACCGTGGCCCGCCTTCCCGGCCGATCTCGGCTCGATCGCCCTCGCCCTCGCCACCCAGTCCGACGGCATGGTCCTGATCCACGAGAAGATGTTCGAGAACCGCCTCTTCTTCGTCGACAAGCTGATCAACATGGGCGCGCGCGTCCTGCTCTGCGATCCGCACCGCGCGGTCGTGAGCGGCCCGCGCCGGCTTCACGGCGAGCGCATGGAGAGCCCGGACATCCGCGCCGGCATGGCGCTGCTCATCGCCGCCCTGTGCGCCGACGGGGAGTCGGAGATCGGCAACATCCGCCAGATCGACCGCGGCTACGAGCGCATCGACGAGCGGTTGCGCGAGCTCGGCGCCCGCATCGAGCGCGTGCCGGCCGAGCGCGTCTCGGTCTAGTCGCACTACGCTTGCGGCGCTCGGTGCGCCCTCGACCGGCGCGGGACCGCGCACGACCATGATCCACCCGCTTCCGCCCGGGACCCGCGACGTCCTTCCCACCGAGATGCGCGAGCTGCGGGCGCTGTCCGACCGCCTGCGCGCGAGCTTCGAGGGCGCCGGCTACGGCGAGGTCTGGACGCCGCTCGTCGAGTACGAGGAGACCCTGCGCCGCGGCGACGACCGCGCCGCGCGGGCCGGCGTCTACCGCATGTTCGACGACCGCGGCCGGGTCCTCGTGCTGCGCTCCGACATGACAGTGTCGATCGCGCGGCTGGTGGCCACGCGCTACGGGGGGGTGCAACCGCCGGTGCGCCTCGGCTACTTCGCGCACTCCTACCGAGCGGTCGAGCGCGGCCGCGGCCAGGCGCGCGAGTTCCTCCAGGGCGGCGTGGAGCTGATCGGGCCGGCGGCAGCCGAGGGCGACGCCGAGGTCGTGTCACTCGTGCTCGCCGCCCTCGAGGAGGCCGGCCTGCGCCGTCACCGGATCGGCGTCGGCGACGGCTCGCTCGTGCGCGGCCTGCTGGCCGAGCTCGAGGTTCCGGAGGACCGGCGCGGGAAGCTGCTCGAGCATCTCTCACGGCGGGACCTCGTCGCGCTCG
>JACCTJ010000101.1 GCA_013812485.1 Thermoleophilaceae bacterium | reverse complement strand
GACGATCCCCGCACGCGGCAGGAGTTCCTCGACCTGACGCGGCGCGGATGACTGCGAGGATCGAGGTGAGCGACGACCCGGCCGCCGCCGAGCTCCCGCAAGCCGCCGACCGTAGAGGAGTCCAGCCGTGAGCATCTCCGCCGACCGCAAGCGCCGCGCCTCCACCCTGCTCGCCACCCACCTGGTCAACCCGCTGGTGAAGCGGGCCGTCGATGCCGGCATCGCCCCGCCGATGGTGGCGGTCCTCGAGACTACCGGGCGCAAGTCTGGCCTCCCGCGGCGAACACCCGTGGGCAATGGGCTCGACCGCGACACGTTCTGGATCGTGGCCGAGCACGGCCGCCGGGCCGCCTACGTCCGAAACGTCGAGGCGAACTCCCGGGTACGGATCAAGGTAGGGGATCGCTGGCGAGCGGGCACGGCCAACCTGCTCCCCGACGACGACCCTCGCGAGCGCCAACGGCGGATCGGACGGCGGCTCAACGCCCTGGTCGTGCGAGCGATGGGAACCGACCTCCTCACCGTCCGCGTGGACCTGGATCCGCTTCCGAGCGAGCAGGAGAGCCGGCCCTCGGTCCTGTCCGAGCGCGTCGCCGACGGCTTGGCCGCGGGCGCCGTCGCCGCCGTCCTCAGCGGCGCTCCCTCGACCGCGTACGCGTTCGCCGCCGGCCGAGCCCCGCTCGAGGCCGCCCTGGCAGCCGGAACGCTGCTCCTTCCCCGCGAGCGGCGGCCGGGGCGGCTCCTGCTTGCGGCCGCGCCGGTCCACCTCGCGCTCTCGTTCGGGTGGGCGGTGGCGCTGTCGCTCGTGTTGCCCCGGCGAGGAGCGCTCGCGGCGGCAGCGGTGGGCGGCCTCGGCATCGCCGCGCTCGACCTGGGGGTCGTGGGGCGCCGGTTCCCGCGGATCGCGTGCCTTCCTCAAGCCCCCCAGGTCGCCGACCACCTCGCTTTCGGCCTCGTGGTCGGTGCCATCGTCGCGCGCCGCCGTGCACGTCGGGGGCTCACACCCGTGGGTAGGCCCTCGGTCGCCTGACCTCACACCGCCCGTAAACCGAGCCGCGGAGCGATGCTCCCGCGCCGGGTGCGCAGCGGCTGCACCAGCCGACCGGTGGCTCGCGTTGCCACTTTGCTCCCACCGTTACCCGCAGGTGAGAACGATTCTCATCGTCTCAGGCGCAGAAACCTCTCTGAGCAGGGCTTCTACGAGTGGGCCGTGCTGGGCTCGAACCAGCGACCCCCAGCTTGTCGAGCTGGTGCTCTCCCAACTGAGCTAACGGCCCGGGCGCGCGAGCATATCAAGGGGTCGGTCACGCCCGACGGCGTTTCGCCGCCGGCAGGAGCGCGATCCGCACGCCGGGCCCGACGTACGCAATCGCCGTTCGCCCCCGTCGCAGAGTGCTACGACCCGGTCAGGCGCCCCTCTGGACGTAGCCTCCCCGCGCCCGCATCGTGATCTCGAACGTCTCGCGGCTCGAGTGCCGCGGAGTCCAGCCGAGCGCCGCCTTGACGCGCTCGTTCGACGCCACCCACGGGTGGCGGACGAAGTGGAGGTTGCCGGCGGGCGTCTCCGACCGACGCAGCCGCCACAGCGCCTGGGCGAGCGCCCGGTAGGGGCCGAACGGCACGCGGACGCGCCGCAGCCCGATCAGCTCGGCGCACTCCGCGACGGTCATCCAGTCGTCGGGGGTGACATTGAAGGCGCCCTCGTGGCGCCCGTCGAGCAGCCCGGTCAGCGCGTCGACCACGTCGTCCTCGTGCACGAACTGGATCGGCGGGTCGCCGCCGCCGAGGTCGGCGAAGAAGGGCTGGTCGCTGAAAGTCCGCACGATGTAGTTGTCGACGTTGGGTCCGAACACGATGCACGGGCGAACGATCGTCATCGTGCGATCGGGGTGCTGACAGCCCCAGAGCTGGCAGAGGCGGTCGGACTCGGCCTTGTCGCGGGCGTACTCGAAGTCGGGCATGCCGCGCACCGGATGGTCCTCGGCCAGCGGCACCGGGTTGTCGGCGAAAGCCCCGTATGCCGTGGTCGAGGAGGTCACGAGCACGTGCCCGGTCCCGGCCGCGGATGCGGCCTCCAGGATGTTCTGCGTCCCGCCCACGTCGATCTCGTACATCCGGTGCTCGTCGTGAATCGGGTTGAGGACGAAGGCGAGGTGTATGAGCGCGTCGGGGCGCTCGTGCTCGACGAGCCGCCGCGCGCGTTCGCGGTCGCGCACGTCGAGCTCTTCGTAGGCGACGTTGGAGGCGAAGGCCGGTGGCGGACGGAGGTCGGCGACCGTGACGCGCTCGCTCTCGGGACGCT
>JACCTJ010000095.1 GCA_013812485.1 Thermoleophilaceae bacterium | reverse complement strand
CGTGCCCCGGGGTGTGCTCTGCGAGAGCCACAGCTCCGCTGAACGTGAACAGCAGCCCGAGGGTAAGAAGTGCGGCAACCAGCAAACGGGTTCTCATGAAATTCCCTTTCGTCAACAGCGGATGTGTGCGGGTTCTCCTGGCCCCTGCCCTCGCTCGCAGCTTCGTTCTGTCGAGCTCCAACGAGCTTGGGCCCTCGATGTCTGCTCGCAGTCGCTCTTCGACTTTGAGCAGCTCGGGCGGGAGTGATTGATCGTTTCGACCAGCCATGCCTTAGTTCATACGAGCGAGGCGCTGATTGTTTGACTGGCTGCCCCGATTTTCTTTCGTACTCAGTAGGCGCACCGACCCCAGAACCGCCGGTGAGGTCGCCCCGCCGTCTACCTCTTGCCCGGCCGAGGCTGCGGGCACGGCCCTCGGGTGTCCCCGTGGTTCCGCATGTGGGCGCGTGCCGCGGGCTCCCCGACGCGGATGGTGTGTGCGTTCCCGGGGTTCCCGGGCGGCCGGTGGCAGATCGTGACCTTGTTCCCGTACTGTTGTTTCGCCGCGAAGGTGTCGACGCCGTCGCCTGCGGTGCCGCCTAGGCCCAACGCGCCGAGCGCCACGGCAGCGCCCAGGGCGACCACGGTGAAGCCGACCGCGAACTGCGGGCGCAGCGCCGGCCGGAAGCTCGTGCGCCGGTGAGCACTTGTCTCGTTCGTGATGCGCTCCACCAGCTCATCCTTCGGCTGGGGGCGCCTGTCCCAGAGCCGAACCTCCAGCTTGTCAGGACGCTTGAAGAACCGCCTCATCCAGCTTCACCTCCGCTCGTGGTTTGCCGCCTCGTACACCAACTACCGCTCGGGCGGCCCGATCCTTACATACCCTCGTGCGAGCGCGAAGGGGAGGTTGACGGCTCGGACACGCGCGGCTCCCGCCACTCACCCTCGCCCAGAGTCTCTCGGAGGCGTCCGAGTGCCCGGTGAAGCGCCACCTCCACCGAGTTGGTCCGCCTGCCCAGGTGCCTTGCGATCTGGCGTGCGCTGAGGTCCGCCCCGTAGCGAAGGGCGATCAGCTCCCTGTCGCGCTCGCTCAAGTCGCTGAGCGCCGCCCGGAGCGCGAGGCGGTCGGCGGCCTCGGCAGCCACGTCGCCGGTGGCCACCACCTCCTCTGGGGGCGAGTGCGTCGCGCCCTCGGCGCGCGCGTCGCTAACGCAATGGCGTGCGATACCGAGCAGCCAGTCCGCGGGCCTCCCCTTGGCCGCGTCGTAGCTCTCCCGGTAGCGAACGGCACGCACGAAGGTCTCGCCCGTGATGTCCTCCGCCGCCGGACCATCGCCGACGCGGTAGGCGACATAGGCGTAGACGCGCCGGATCAAGGCCTCGGGGTGGGCGAGCGGGTCGCGGGAGTCGATCGGTCTCATTCCGCCCGTTGGGCACTTTCCTGGGTCGGCGCGGGCTTGCTCAGCGCCTGGATGTCCGGTGCGAGCCGGTTGAGCTCCCTAGCCTCCTCATAGGCGCGCTCCCGCTCGGCGCCCCCGCTCGCCACGCCAAGGTCATAGTGAATCCTCCAGTCGCTCGGGTCCTTGCGGGCTCCCTCGAGAAGGCTCTCCCGTGCCTCGACGGCCTCACCGAGCCCGAGCTGAGCTCGTCCGAGCTGCTGCCACGCCTGGCCGGCCCAGGGCAGCCATCTGGTGGCGGTCGTAGCCTGCTGCTCTGCCTCAGTCCAGTCGCCGGCGTCCGCGGCCGACTCGGCAGCGGCTAGAGCACGGTTGCCCAGGAGGAGAAGCGCCGAGGCGACGAAGGCCGCAACCAGCAACGGGATCGCGGCGTTCCGAACCCGGGGCGGCAACGTCTTCCTACGGCGGCCCTGGCGCGAGGCGAGCCGGAGGAGTGACGCGCCAATGACCAAACCCACCAGAGCGACCGCGGGAAGCTCCCAATCCCAGTCGACGCCCGCGTGGACCATGAATGTCGCGTACGCGCCGAACGCGGCGGCAACGAGCCCCTGTTGGCGTGCCCAGATGGCAGCGACGATCGGGAGGGCTAGCGTTACGAGTATCGAGGCCGCCCCGATCCAGCCTAGCTCCGCGAGCGTCTCGAGATAGAGGCTGTGCGCGTCGCGGGACTGTGTGGGTGCCTGCCGCGTGCGCAGCCAGTACTGCTCGAAGCTGCCCGCTCCGGACCCAAACCAGGGACTCACCTTCCGCTGGTCCAAAGCCGCTTCCCACACCACCACGCGCCCACGGCTCTGAAGCGTGAAGAGGCGTTGGTTGAGGCTGCTTCCCAAGGCGAGCCTCTCTTCCTCCGGGGCGTTGCCCGCGAACGACACGTATGCTTTCTCGGCGAGTTCGAGGGGGCCTCCCAAGCGGGTGAAGACGACCGCGAGGCAGGCGAGCGCGACGATTGCTAGGCCGACGGCGTATCCGCGACGCGCCGCTGCTGAGAACTCGAACCGGCGGTCCGCGAGGGTCAGGGCCACGGCGGCGCCCATCGAGACGGCGACGAGTAACAGGATGGTGGGAGCGAGGTCGCGTCCTGCCGCGGCGATGGCCTGCTGAGAAGCGCCCGGGGTCGTGAGCGCGTCGCTCTGCGAGCTAATCAACACGGCTGCGATCGAAGCCGGGGCCAGCGCCAGGAGCGCCGTGATAAGGGAAAGCCGCTTGGAGCCAAGCGTGATAGCGGCCACAAGCCCGATCGCCAGGGCAATCCACGCTCCCCGACTGAAAGTGAGGTAGAGCGTGGTGAGGAGGATCGGAAGCGTTGTAGCGCTGGCCGCTCGCGAGACGATGCCCCTCCCGTGAGCGGCGAAGCCGAGGGCCAGCAGGACGCCCATCCCCGCGAATGCCCCGAGCGCGTTCCAGTAACCGATCGGATCGGACAGCCGGCTACTGAAGATCGGGTCGAGCTCCTCTCCCCCGGCCGGGAATGGCCTCGCGAGAAGCGAGTAGGTCGCCACCACCGCGATTCCGGCGAGGAGGCCGCCCAGTAGATGGGGTATGGATCGCATGCGAACGCTCGCCAGCACGGTGGCGAGGCCGATCAAGTAGAGGAAGCCGCGTTGGAGCTCGAGGATCGACTGCGGTGAGTCATGGGACCAGGCGATCGAGAGACCTGTGAGGAGGACGAATGCCGCGAGGCAGGCCAAGGTGGCCATCTCGAACCGGCTGAGGGCGATACGTTCGCGAAGGACCAGGGCCACGGCAAGGACCCACACGAGCAGGAGCGTGGTCCAGTTCCAGGCGCTCGGCGAGTAACCCCCGTTGGCAGCGGCGAGCGCAACGGTCACGACGAACGCCCCGCCGGCCACCATCGTTGGGGAACGTCGTGCGAGCTCCGCCATGGCTTGGTTTGCCCGAGGAAGCCTCAGGCCGGCGGCTTGGAGCGACGCCGGGTGGGCTCTCACTAGCCGCCCCTGGAGGTCACTGAGGGCGACGGGCGGGCGGCGTATGCTTGGCTAGGGCCCACCCTCCGCTGAAGGTGAAGAGAATCCCGAGGGTAAGGAGTGCAGCAAGCTGCAAACGACATCTCATGAAAGCTCCTTTCCGGAGTTGCGCGGGGCTTGAGGATTCCCGAGCCGACTCCTTTTGCTCGCAGCTTCATTCGGTCCAGTTCGACCGGACTGGGCTCGACCGTATCCACTCGCGGCCGGTGCACGACCTCGAGTAGCTCGGCCGGGAGGGATGATCGTTTTCGATCGTCCACAACCTCTATATACGAGCGAGGCGGTCGGTAATTGACCTCGAAGAATTTCAAGCTGTCGGCGCCCGACCGAGTCAGGATGGACGCCGAAGCGGGCGGGTCCTCGGCGTTGGTATGCGTCGCCAGCCGCTGCTGAGTCCGCCGCCCGCGGCTCGCCGTTGGCGCCGCCGGTCCCTCGGCCTGGGGGCGAAGGCCTCAGTAAGCTCCTCGCCCGCGAGCGACGACCGCGAACGTCCGGATCAGCAGCTTCAGATCCACCCACATCGACCAGTTGGTCACGTAGAGGTAGTCGAGGTCGACCATCCCTTC
>JACCTJ010000093.1 GCA_013812485.1 Thermoleophilaceae bacterium | reverse complement strand
GGCGCGATGAGCCCACGACTCAAGAGCCTGACCGGCCGGCTGCGCCGCTCCGAGCGCGCGCGCGCGCCCGCGACCGACCCCGAGAGCACCGCGCCGGCGGCACCCGAGACCGAGTCCCAGCCGCTCGACATCGCGCCCAACGACCCGATCATCGGCCTGTTCGAGAGCGCGGAGGGTCCCGTCGACCTCGACGACCTCGAGCTCGAGTCCTCCGCGCTCGAGCAGATGCGCGAGGCCGGCATCAAGCTGGCAGTCCCGCTCGTCTCCCAGGGCGAGCTGATCGGCGTCCTCAACCTCGGCCCGCGCCTCAGCGAGCAGGATTACTCGAGCGACGACCTCAAGCTGCTGGCCAACCTCGCCGCCCAAGCCGCTCCTGCCGTGCGGGTTGGCCAGCTCGTGCGCGAGCAGGAGGCCGAGGCCCGCTCGCGCGAGCGGATCGAGCAGGAGCTCAAGGTCGCCCAGCTGATCCAGCAGAACTTCTTGCCCAAGCAGCTCCCCGACCTTCCCGGGTGGCAGGTCGCCGCCTACTACCGCCCCGCGCGCGAGGTCGGCGGAGACTTCTACGACTTCATCGAGCTCGAGGACGGTCGGCTCGGCATCGTGATCGGCGACGTCACCGACAAGGGCGTGCCCGCGGCGATGGTCATGGCCGCGACGCGCAGCGTCCTGCGCGCTTCGGCGCAGCGGCTCGGCGCGCCGGGCGAGGTGCTCGCGCGCGTCAACGACCAGCTCTGCCCCGACATGCCCGACAAGATGTTCGTCACCTGCTTCTACGCCGTGCTCGAGCAAGAGAGCGGGCGCCTGCGTTTCGCCAACGCCGGCCACGACTGCCCTTATCTCGGCACGCCGGCGGGCGAGGTCGAGGAGCTCCGCGCCCGCGGGATGCCGCTCGGGCTGATGCCCGGTATGGCCTACGAGGAGAAGGAGGCGACGCTCGGCCCCGGCGACACGGCGCTGCTCTACAGCGACGGCCTCGCCGAGGCTCACGACCCCGAGCGCGAGATGTTCGGCTTCCCGCGCGTCAAGGGACTGACCGGGAGCCGCCGGACGGGACACGACCTGATTGACGCGCTGCTCTTCGAGCTCGACCGCTTCACGGGGCCGGGCTGGGAGCAGGAGGACGACATCACGCTCGTCACCCTCAGCCGCTCGGGGGGCGTGGCGGTGGCGGCGGAGATCCAGGCGGCCGAACTCGCGAGCGCCGGCTCGTCCAACGGCGCGGAGGGTGCTCTGATCCCTGCGTCCAAAGTCGGCGTCGAGCAAGGCGCCGACCGAACCCTGACCGAGTTCGAGGTAGCAAGCGCGGAGGGCAACGAGCGCGGCGCCATGGAGCGGGTGGCCGAGGCGGTCGCCGGGCTCGGCCTTCCGCCCTCGCGCCTCGAGCGCCTCAAGACCGCGGTCGCCGAGGCGACGATGAACGCGATGGAGCACGGCAACCGCTACCAGCCGGAGCTTGCCGTCACGGTCCGCGTGCTCGCGTCCGAGGACGCGCTGCGCGTGCGCATCACCGACCACGGCGGGGACGAGCCTATGCCGGTGGTCGACACGCCAAACCTCGAGGCCAAGCTGGCCGGCGAGCAGAAGCCGCGCGGCTGGGGACTGTTCCTGATCGAGCAGATGGTGGACGAGATGCGGGTCTCGACCGACGAGAGCCACCACACCATCGAGCTCGGTCTCAACCTGAGAGGAGACGACGATGGCGACCGGCGCGACTGAGGCGAAGGCGAAGGTCCACGAGCGTGGCGGCGTAGCGGTGATCGAGCTGCACGGCGAGATCAACCGCTCAGCCGAGGCGGTCATCGAGCGCGGCTACGAAGAGGCCGCGGCGCTGGGGCCTTCCTCGCTGCTGCTCGACTTCGGCTCGGTCGACTACATCAACAGCACGGGCATCGCGCTGATCGTCGGCGTCCTGGCCCGTGCCCGCGCCGACGGCCGGACGGTGCGGGCCTGCGGTCTGTCCGACCACTACCGCGAGATCTTCGAGATCACGCGACTGGCCGACTTCATGACGATCCACGCCGACGAGGCGAGCGCGCTGGCGGAGGCATCGGGATGAGGCGGCCGCTGCACTTCGGCGCCGCACTCGGCGTGGCCGCCCACAACGTCTTCGAGCTCGCGGCCGGTATCGGGCTGATCTTCCAGCCGCAGCTCGGGCTCCGCGGTGCGGCGGCCCTCTGGAGCAGCGCGCTGCCGGCCTGGATGCTCGCCGCGGCCCGCGGACCCCGGCGGTGGGACCGGCGGCTGGCCGGGCTGAGCGGGGCGGCCCTCGGCGGCGTCGCGCTCCACTACGTCATCTGGCCGTGGGAGCTGCGGCGCGGAGTGCCCGTCCTGACCAACGCCGAGGGGTTACGCGGGCGTCCGCTCGCCGCCTACAACGCGCTCCTGCTCACGTGGGGGACGGTCGCCCTGCTCGCCCTGGCCCGGGAGACCGACCGGCACGACCGGGGGGTGGCGCTCGGCAGCGTCCTCGCCACGGTTGCGTCCGGTATGGCGCCAGGCCCCGCGAACGTGGAGCGTCACTTCGAATGGCTACGGGAACAGGCGCGGGTCGAGCCGGCGTGGTGGAACCGCGCCGGAGTCGCCCAAGTGTCAACAGCGAAAGGCGGAAGCTAGCTATGGCCGGAGGGATAACAACGACGATGGAAGTGCGCCAGCCCTCGGAGAGCGCGAGCATCATCGACATCGCCGGAGACGTGACCTCGGCGAGCGAGGACGTTCTGATGAACGCCTACGGGAGGGCGAGCGGCGCGGGCGTCACGTCGCTCGTGCTCAACTTCGGCGGGCTCGACTACATGAACAGCGGAGGGATCGGACTGCTCGTCACGCTGCTGGTCCGCGCCCAGCGCCAGCGCCAGCGGATCCTGGCCTTCGGCCTCTCCGACCACTACCGCCAGATCTTCGAGCTGACCCGCCTCGACGATGCGGTCGGAATCCATGACACCGAGCACGAGGCGCTGGCCGCAGCCGGCGCGAACTGAGGAGGCAGAGCATGAGCGCCGAGGGACGAACAGAGGCCGAGGCGACCGCCCGCGCGGACGCCGACGAGGAGATCCGCGAGGAGCTGCCGAGCGGAGTCAGCCCCGGCGAGGCGCGGGAGGGCGCCCGCGACGCGACGAGCTGGGCCAAGAACGTCTCGACGCTCGAGGTCGCCGACGTCCCGGAGGGAGCGGTCAACATCAACGTGGAGGGAAAGCGCCTGGCCAGCCCGATCCAGGGCTTCGGCAAGATGTGGCAGAAGACCTACCGCGTGCGCATCCCCGGCGAGCGGGTCTCGCCGACCGACCTGATCGCACTGTGGAAGGAGCGCTTTCCCGAGTTCTGGCCCGAGGGCAATCGCTTCCACGCGCCGCTGACCGGAATCTCACCGGGCGAGGTCGCGCTGATCAACGCCGCGCTCCCCGGCGGCATGAAGCTCTCGACGGGCGTCATGGTCCTCTACGCCGACGAGGAGTCGTTCACGTTGATGACGCCGCAGGGCCACATGTTCGCCGGCTGGATCACCTTCAGCTCGATCGCGCGCGAGGGCGACACGGTCGCCCAGGCGCAGGTGCTGATGCGCGCGAGCGACCCGATCTTCGAGCTCGGCCTCGCGCTCGGGGGCCATCGTCAGGAGGACCGCTTCTGGGAACAGACCCTGACCGCGCTGGCCGCTCACTACGGCCACGAGGTGGAGGTCGACACCCAGGTCGTGTGCGTCGATCGTAAGCGGCAGTGGCGCAGGGCATCCAACGTCTGGCACAGCTCGGCGATCCGCTCGACGATGTACACGGCCGGAGCACCGCTGCGGTGGCTCCGGCAGAAGCTCGGGCGGGGCTCGGCGGGGGGTAAGAGCACTGCGTGACGCTTCGCCACATCGGGGAACGCTCGACCCTTCTCCGATCGATTGCCTGAGCACGACGCGATAGTCGTGGGCGCGGGCCCCAACGGGCTCGCCGCGGCGATCACGCTCGCGCGTGCCGGGCGCTCGGTGCTCGTACTCGAGGCCGCGGAGACGGTGGGTGGCGGCACCCGCTCCGCCGAGCTGACGCTGCCGGGCTTCGTCCACGACGTCTGCTCGACCGCCCACCCGCTCGCGCTCGGCTCGCCGTTTCTCGGCGGCCTCCCACTCGCCGAGCACGGGCTCGAGCTCGTACATCCTCCCGCGCCGCTCGCGCATCCGCTCGACGACGGCACGGCGGTGCTGCTCGAGCGCTCGGTCGCGGCCACCGCGCGCGGGCTCGGCCCGGACGCCGAGGCCTACCGCCGGATGATGGAGCCGCTGGTCCGCGACGCCGAGCGCCTCCTGCCACAGATCCTGGGGCCGCTGCGACCGCCGCGCCATCCGCTCGTGCTCGCCCGCTTCGGCCTCGACGCCCTGAGCAGCGCCAACGGGCTCGCTCGCCGGCGCTTCGCCGGCGAGCGGGCGCGCGCGCTCTTCGCCGGCTGCGCCGCCCACTCCATCCTCTCGCTCCGGCGCCCGGTGAGCGCCTCGTTCGGGCTCGTGCTCGCGCTGCTCGGCCACACCGTCGGCTGGCCGCTGGTGCGCGGGGGATCGCAGCGGCTAGCCGACGCGCTCTCCTCGCACCTGCGCTCGCTCGGCGGCGAGATCGAGACGGGCCGTCGTATCGGCTCCCTCGCTGAGCTGGCCGACGCGCGCGCGGTACTGCTCGACCTCACCCCGCGACAGGTGCTCGAGCTCTCGGGCGACCGGCTTCCGGACCGTTACCGGCGCGCGCTCGGACGCTACCGCTACGGCGCGGGGGTGTTCAAGCTCGACTGGGCGCTCGGCGGCCCGATCCCGTGGAGGGCGCCCGAGGCGGCACGGGCGGGGACGGTCCACCTCGGCGGCACGCTCGAGGAGCTCGTCGCCTCCGAGGAGATCGTCGCCCGCGGCGGCCACCCCGAGCGACCGTACGTGCTGCTCGTTCAGTCGACCCTGTTCGACGGCGATCGAGCGCCCGACGGGCAACACACCGCCTGGGCCTACTGTCACGTGCCGAACGGCTCGACCCGGGACATGACCGCAGCCATCGAAGGCCAGATCGAACGATTCGCCCCCGGCTTTCGAGACCGGATCCTCGCCCGCTCGGCGATGGACACCGCCGCGGTCGAGCGCCACGACGCGAACTGCATCGGCGGGGACATCAACGGAGGCATGCAAGACCTGGGCCAGCTCTTCACACGTCCCGTGGCCCGGCCGGTCCCCTACTCGACACCCGTCGAGGGACTGTTCATCTGCTCGTCGTCGACCCCCCCGGGCGGCGGCGTGCACGGGATGTGCGGCCACTTCGCGGCGCGCGCGGCGCTACGACGGATGACCTGACGACGGTTGACCGTCGGGCCGAAGCGCTTCGGCCTCGGGATGGCGCTCGGCCTCGGCGAGCAGCTCGGCCGCCCCCGCGGACACCAGCCGCTCCGCCGCGACCCTTCCCAACGCGGACGGAGCCCCGGCGTCGCCCTCGACGCGGTCGCGGATCCACGCGCTGCCGTCGGGGAGGCCGACGAACGTCTCGATCACCAACTCGCGGGCGTCCTCGTCGAGGGTCGCGTGTACCCCGATCGGCGTGCGGCAGGTGGCGTCGAGGGCCGTCGTCACCGAGCGCTCCGCCGTCAGGCGCACGAGCGCCGCGTGGTCGGTGAGCGCCCCGGCGAGCGCCTCGGTGCGCTCGTCGCCGATCCGGGCCTCGAGCGCGAGGCAGCCCTGGCCGGGAGCGGGCGTCATCTCCTGCGCGCTCACGGGTACTCCCTCGATGCGCCCGAGGCGCTCGAGCCCGGCGAGCGCTAGCACCACCCCATCGAAGTCCCCGGCGGCGAGGCGCCGCAGCCGCGTGTCGACGTTTCCCCGCAGCTCGCCGACCTCGAGATCCTCGCGCGCGGCGAGCAGCTGAGCACGGCGGCGCAGGCTGCTCGTGCCGACCCGCGCGCCCGAAGGCAGCGCGGCGATCGACGAGGCCCCGCAGATCGCGTCGCGCGCGTCAGCGCGAGCGGGGACCCCGACGATCGCCAGACCCTCCGGGAGCTCACCCGGCACGTCCTTGGCCGAGTGCACGGCGAGGTCGGCCTCGCGTCTCAGCAGCGCCTCCTCGATCTCCTTGACGAACCGCGACTTGTCGCCGGCCTGCGCCGGAGTCGGGCTCACCCGCTCCTCGTTATCCGGGCCGGCCGGCCGCTCGTCCCCGGACGTGCGTACGGTCACCAGCTCGACGATCAAGCCCGGCTCGGCCTTCTCGAGCATGCCCGCCACCAGCCGGGCCTGCGCGAGCGCGAGCGCGCTACCCCGCGTGGCGAGCCTCAGACCCGCCCCTCGCTCGGGCACCGCCTAGCGGTGTGGCGGCCGACGCCGGACCGCGCGCCGCCGCGTCGCGAGCTCGGTGACCTCGGCCGCGGGCGCGTCGAGCACGCCGGCCTCGGAATCGAGCCCGAACAGCTCTCGCAGCGTCTGCACCTGGGCGTAGGAGCCCTCCTCGGCGCGCTTGAGCCGCAGCGTTGGCTCGTGCAGCAGGCGCCGCACGACGGCGCGGGCGAGCACCTCGACGCGCTCGCGGTCAGCCTCCGACAGCGACTCCCAGCGCCCGGCGTTCTCGGCCAGCACCTGGTTCACCACCTCGTCGCCGCGGCCGCGCAGGGCGGCGATCGTCGGCACGACCTCCAGGCTGGCGAGCCAGTCGGCGAAGCGCGCGACCTCGCGGTCGATGACGCTGCGCGCGCGGGGAGCCTCGGCCTCGCGCCCGGACAGGTTGCGCGCGACCTCGCGCTGAAGGTCGTCCATGTCGTAGAGGGCGATCCCCGCCAGATCGCGCACGGCCGCGTCGATGTCGCGCGGGACCGCGATGTCGATCAGCAGCAGCGGCCGCCCGGCCCGCTCGGCGACCACCAGCTCGAGCTCCTCGCGACCGAGGATCTGGTGCGGAGAGCCCGTCGAGGAGACGACGATGTCGGCGCGTTCGAGCTCCGAGGGCAGGTCGTCGAAGCGCACGGCCTCGCCGCCGAAGCGCTGGGCCAGGCCGATGGCGCGGTCGTAGCGGCGGTTGGCCACGAAGACCGTGTCGAGACCGGCCTGGCGGAGGGCGCGCGCGGTCAGCTCGCCGTTCTCGCCCGCGCCGATCACCAGGACTCGCCGCCGGGCCAGGTCTCCCAGTACCTCGCGCGCGAGCTCGACGGCCACGGAGGCGACCGAGACCCGCGAACGTCCCACGGCCGTCTCCGTGCGCACGCGCTTGCCGGCGGCGAGCGCGTCGCGGAAGAGCCGGTTGGTCAGGGGCCCGGTCACCCCCTCGACGAGGGCGAGCTCGTAGGCGCGCTTGACCTGACCCTGGATCTCGGCCTCGCCGACGATCATCGAGTCGAGACCGCCGGCCACCTCGAACAGGTGGTGGACGGCCTCTAGGCCGCGGATGGCGTAGAGGCGCCCGAAGAGCTCGGTGGGCGGGATGCCGGCCTGGCGGGCCAGGGTGGTGAGAGCCGCGGACTCGGCCTCGACGGGATCGGCGGCGAGCAGGTAGAGCTCGGTGCGGTTACAGGTCGAGAGCGCGACCGCCTCGTGGATCGCCTCGGAGCGCACGAGCTCGGAGAGGATGCCGCTCGCGCGCCCCTCCGGCAACGCAAGGCGCTCGCGCAGAGCGAGCGGCGCGGTCTTGTGCGAGATCCCGAGGGCGATCAGCCCCGCGCCCGCCGCCGCGGGCTCCGGCCCGCGCGGGTCGCTCACCGCTCGCGGTCCCCGCTCGGCCCCCGGCTGAGCTCGTCGAGCTCCGCCAGCTCGCGCTCCAGGCGACCCATCTTGCGCCCGATGATGGCGACGTAGACGAGCACGAGGGCGAGGAAGACGATGTAGGCGGCGGCGACGTAGGCGGCGGCCGTCTCGAGCGGGATGGCCGGCATCAGCGCGGCGCCGGCACGCTCGCGGCCGAGACGGAGGCGGGCGCGGGAGCTGGCGCTCCGCCGGCAGGCCGCGCGCGGCCTCCCTCGCCGTCGAGCCCGAGGGCGCCACCATCGGCCTCGCGCTGGAGGCGCCGTCGCGCCCGCCGCAGCCGCTCCGAGGCGTTCTTCGAGCCGAGCTCGAGCGTCCATAGCGTCGTGAAGATCAGTGCCATGGCCGCGAGCGAGACGAGGAAGGTCAGGAACATCTCGGCCGGCATGTTGCCACCGGTCTGCGAGAACACGCGCGGGTGCGTGTAGGTCGCGGCCATGCGCACGGCGACGAAGTTCAGCACGGTGAAGGCCGCCCCCGAGATCGCGAACACCGACGCGTAGCGGGCCTGGCGCTCGGGATCGTCTATCGAGAAGCGCAGCGGCTGGTAGACCGCGTAGAGCAGGAAGACGATCAGAAAGGAGACGAGCATCGGCTCGTCCCAGACCCACCAGTGACCCCACGAGGCCTTGGCCCAGATCGAGCCCGTCACGAGCACGCCGACGGCCAGGATGATCGACAGGTGGATGGCCACGTAGGAGCGCATGTCCCAGATGCGCCTGCGAGTGCGCAGGTGCATCGCCGCCATCACTCCCCCGGCCAGGAAGCCGAGTAGGGCGACGATGGCCATCGGTACGTGCAGGTAGAAGATCTTCTGGATAAACCCCTGATCGGCGTCGAGCGGGGCGTAGAAGAAGATCAGGCCGAAGGCGAGTGCGGCGCCTGCGGCCGTGGCGAGAGCGAGGGGCTTCAAGGCCCGGCCGTACAAGGGGACTCAGTCCTCCAGGAGAAAGTCGAAAAGGGCGACTGAAAGCAGTACGAAAATCGTAGCGTAGAGGCCCATCAGCCCCAGCCAGCGCCCAAGGTCCTCGGGCGCCCCGGAACCGGTGAACAACGGCTCGGTGGCCTGGGCCCCGGCGATGGCCAGCGGGACCACGAGCGGGAGCAGCAGCAGCGGTCCGATCACCTCGCGGGCGCGGGTCTCGGCGGCGAGCGCGCCGACGAGCGCCCCGACCGCGGCGAGGCCGAGGTCGGCGAGCAACAGGAGCGCGCACAGCGCGGGCAGTGAGCCGAACAGGTCCGGCCCGAGCAGGAGCACGGCAAAGGCCGGTAGGGCCACGACCTCCACGGCCACGAGGTAGAGGAACAGTGCCGCGGCCTTGGCCAGGAATATCGCCGTGCGGTCGATCGGCGCGAGCAGCATGGCCTCGAGGCCGCCCTGCTCGCGCTCGGCCACGAACAGGCGGTTGACCCCGAGCACGGTGGTGAGCAGAAGCGTCACCCACAGCGTCCCCGCCGCCACATCGCCGTCGAGGGCGTCGCGATCGAAGGCGAAGTGGAAGAGCACGAAGGCGGTGACCGCGAACAGCGCCATGGCCGGCACGGCCTCGCGGGCGCGGAGCTCGACGCGAAGATCCTTGCGGAGGATGGCGACGGCGGCGCGGATCACGGCGGGGCCCGGCCGGGCCGTGCGTTCTAACTCGGCAGGCATTCCGGGACGTCGAGCCGGCGCAGCAGGGCCTGCTGCTCGACGAGCTCGGCGCCGAGTCGAGTCCTCAGCTCGGAGACGCGCCTTCTATCGGCGTCAGACGCCTTGCCTGGCCTGAAGATCAGCTCCTCGGCGAGCTCGACGTTGTCGCGCTGAAGTTGCATGAGGTCCTCAGTCGACGCGAGTAGGCGCGTCCTGTCCTGGCGGCCTGCCGGCGAGGACGGAGGCGGGATCGACTCGAGGCGTCGCAGAAACTCGCCCGACCCCGCCTGGATGTCGTCGATGAGCTCCCCGGCCCGGTTGCGAGCGCCCCGATCGCTTTGGATCCGCGGTCCGACGCGTTTGAGCTCAGCCTGGAGCGGCGCCGCCTCAGCGTAGAAGCGCGAGCAGACCTCGCCGGTACGGAGGCTGAACCGGTCGCGCAGAGGACGTTCGCCGTCGGGGAAAGGAGCAGCCGAGTCTCGCTGCGGCGCCGGTGGAGCCGCCTGCTGCCCGGGGGTGCGCGCGTCCGGTCGGGGCCGCGGCTCACGCGGCTCGTCCGCCGCGTCTCCGCCACAGGCTGCGAGCAGGGAGAGGCTGATCACGGCCGCCCACCGCCGTAGCGGCCACGACCCGCGCGTGTTGTTGGCGACCATCTGTGCGTCCGAGTGTAAGCGGTGCCGACCGACCTAGGTAAAGAGCCTCCGCGCGACCTGAGCGGCGTCTTCGGGCCCCGTCCGCTGGCAGAAGACCTGGCGCCCGGCCCGCAGCCCGAGCGCCAGGTCGGACTCCGTGAGGCCAGCCTCGAGATCGTGGGTGACGATCACCCGCGTGCGCCCGGCCGCGGGGCCGATCAGCGGCTCGAGCAGTTCGGCGGCGGCGGGATCGAGGTTCGCGCGCGGCTCGTCGAGCAGGAGCAGCGGAGGATCGGCGAGCAGGGCGCGCGCCACCGCGAGGCGCTGGCTCATCCCCTT
>JACCTJ010000032.1 GCA_013812485.1 Thermoleophilaceae bacterium | reverse complement strand
CGAGTGTCTCCGCGGCGGTCAGGAACCAGTCGAGGTTCACGTCCTGGGGCGCGAGGCCGACCGTCAGCCGCGCCTGCGACCCGTCCTCGACGACGTCGTGGCCGAAGACGCGGATCGTCCCCGAGGTCGGCCGCGCGAGCCCGGTCGCGCAGTGGATGAGGGTGGACTTGCCGGCGCCGTTCGGGCCGAGAAGACCGAAGAACTCGCCGGCCTCGATCTCGAGCGACACGCCCCGCAGGGCCTCGGTGCCTGTGGGGTAGCGCTTGGTGAGGTCGGCTATCTGCAGCGCCATCAGGCGCGGCGCGGGGACGGACGGGCAAAGGTTTCGAAGAGCATGGTGCCAATCATGAACGTTCGACCCGACTTGAAGTCAAGCGGCGGTCGCGACGGAGCTGTCGCGGCGCCCCCGACGGTGCTCCCGCTCCCTGAGAGCCCGCTTCATCAACCGGCGAGCCGTCCGACGCTCAAGACGTTGTCGGGTCGCGTGCCAGGCTCCCCGTCCGGGGCCGGTAGCTGCCGCGTTACGAAGTCGCTGCGCTTGACCTCCCATCGCCCCGCAGTGAGCGCCAGGTCGTCGAGCACCTCCTGGGGGGTCGGGAAATGGATCTCGGGGTGGGGTTCGCTCCGAGACGGGAAGCCTGCATGCCCCACGACCAGCAGGGTGCCTCCCGGCGCAACGGCTGCAGCAGCCGACCGCAGGATCCGTTCCCGGGGCATCTCCACCGGGGAGTGCAGGTAGCAGGCGGACACGAGGTCGAAGCGCCCCGAGGGGAACGAGACCGCCAGGTCGTGGCGCTCCCACTCGATCGCCTCGGTCACACCGGCGGCCGCCGCGTGGTCGGCCGCAAACGCCAGAGCGGTCGCCGACACGTCTACGGCGGTCACCTGCCATCCCTGCGAGGCGAGCCAGATGGCGTCGCCGCCCGACCCGCACCCGAGGTCCAACGCAGTGCCGGGAGTCAGGTCCGAGACCTCTTCAACGAACAAGGAGTTGGGCTTTCCGCTCCATGCATCCCGACGGCCACGGTAGAACTCCTCCCAGTACCGCTCGCCGCTCACGGTGCTGAGGTCCTCGGCCATGCCCCCCAGATGTTCGTGGCCCCGGTTCACGACGGCGTGAGGCCGCGTGCTTCGTTCATCAGGCCGCCGACGAGCATGGCCGCGGCGGTGTTGCCCGCGGCGACCGCGTTGGCCACGGACGGCGCCTGCACTGTCAGATCGCCCGCGGCAGACAGGCCGGGCACGCTGGTTCGAAACATCGGGTCGACCTCTAGGGCGTCGACGGCGAGCGGCCCCGGGGCGGTGGCAGCCGCGCCGAGCTGCTCGGCAAGGGCGGAGCGCTGGTGCAGAGTGACGGGTACGAGCAACCCGCCGCACGGGCGCTCGCCACCGTCGGCGAAGGCGACGGCCGTCAACCTGCTGTCCGGGCCGCGCAGCCCCTCGACCCGGCGCTCGTCCACCGTGACCCCCGCCTCGCGCAGCCGCTCGAGATCCTCCGCGTCGAGCTCGGCGGGCCCGTCGGCGAGCAGGGTCACGTCGTCGCTCCAGACGCGCAGCAGGAGCGCCCGGTGCACGCCCGTCACACCCCGGTCGAGCACTCCGAGCGGCTTGTCGCGGACCTCCCAGCCGTGGCAGAACGGGCAGTGGAAGACCGAGCGGCCCCACCGCTCCACGATCCCGGGCAGCCCGGGGAAGCGGTAGTCCATCCCCGTGGCCAGCAGTACGCGCCGCGCCAGCTCGCGAGAGCCGTCGGCCAGCTCGAGCACGAAGCCCTCGTCGTGCCGCTCGCCGCGCAGGACCTGGCCGGACCGCAGCTCCACGGTCGGGTAGGCCGCGAGCTCGTCGCGCCCGGCGGCGTAGAACTCGGCGGGCGGGCGACCGTCGTGGCCGAGCAGGCCGCCGATGCCGTGGGCGTCGCGGTTGCTCTGGCCTCCCGCATCGACCACGAGCGTCCGCTGCCGGGCGCGGCCGAGCACCAGCGCAGCGCTCAGGCCGGCGGCACCCGCGCCGACGACGATGCAGTCCCATGGGTTACCCATGCCGAGATTGTCGCGCGCCGCGGGCGGCTATGTCAAACTGATTTGCCATGAAGGCAAACGCGTCCGAGGAGGTTGTCGACGTTCGCGTCCGCCGGCGGCTCCGGGAGCTCCGCACGGAGCGCGGGTTGACGCTGCAGCAGGTCGCCGAGCGCGCGAGCATCGACGTCTCGACGCTCAGCCGCCTCGAGGCCGGCAAACGCCGCCTTGCCCTCGACCACATCTCCGCCCTCGCCGCCGCGCTCGCCGTGAGCGCCGATGAGCTGCTCGGCCCCTCACCCCCACAAGACCCGCGCGTCCGCGGCCGGCCGCGCACGTACGACGGAATGACGATGTGGCCGCTTACGCACCGCGGGCCCGCCGGCGGCCTGCACGCCTACAAGATCCACATCAGCGCGAAGCGGCGCACTCCGCCTCACGTGCTGCCCGTGCACGCAGGGCACGACTGGCTGTACGTCCTCGACGGCCGCCTGCGGCTGCTGCTCGGGGAGGAGGACCTCACGATCGAGCCAGGCGAGGCCGTCGAATTCACCACCTGGACGCCGCACTGGTTCGGCGCGGTTGCCGGCCCCGTGGAACTCATCGCGATCCTCGGGCCTCAAGGCGAGCGGCTGCACCTCCACGCCTGAGTTGGACCGCGACGCCCGCACGCCGCGCGCCTCCGCTTAGGTCCCCCGGCCGACGCACAGAAGCAGCCCGAGCGCGCGCGAGAGCTCAGGGCACCGCCGCCTCGAAGCGCACGTCGCGGACCTTGGCGTCGGCCGCCGCGAAGTCGATCGTCCGCCGGCTCCTCGGCCACCTCGTCCCGGTCGTCCGCAGCGAGCGCCCCGAAGGGGCGGATGGCCAGCGTCGCGCGGCGCTTTCCCTCTCGCTCGATCCCTCACATCGCCCGCAGCACGCCATCGACGAGCAGGTTGTTGCGAAGCGGCCGGGGGCGAGCATCGCCCGCCACGGGAAGTCCTCCGGGAGGATCCGGCGGCGGTCGGCGTGCCCGAGCAGCACGTTGTCGTACTCGCCGAGGAACCGCACCGGCGCCGGTGTGTCGGGTCCGGTCGTGGCGCGTCGGGCAGGTCGAAGAGCTGCTTGCCGTGCCCGTCGCGGAAGGTCAGGAGCCGGGCGCAGCCGTTCGACCACGGCGTTGAGCTTGGTCAGGCCCGACCAGTTCGGCACGTCCATCACCGAAGCCGGGCCGAAAGGCGGCCAGATAGCGCAGGACGACCTGGTCCATCGACGGCTCAGTGTCGAGCTCGCGGCCGGTCCACGACTCGCCGCCCATCCGCCGCCCGAACGCGCCGTTGTGGTTGCGCTCGATGACCGTCCCCATGAGCGGGCGAAGCCGGAGCGCGTCGCGGACGGTGACGAGGTGCACCGTGGCCCGCCACAGCGTTAGGCGAACCGCCTCGCGGTCGGTCAGCAGCCGGCCCAGCTCGTGGGGATCGAAGCCCTCGAGGCGCGACCACAGGCCGTAGTAGGGCGGCACGGGCGCCTGCCCCTGGAGCCCGACGAGGTGCTCGACGGCATCAGGGATCGGCAGCTCGACGCGACGCAGCAGGGCTGGCGCTCCAGCAGCGCGCGGTTGAGCGCGCGGGCCGAGCAGTTCGTCTCCCGCGGTCGTCATGACGCACGCGATGAAAGCAGCGTCGGGTCGCTCGACGAGTGCGGTGCACCAGCTGCCCCGCTTAACCCTTCCGCGAGGGCGACCGCGGAGGGACGCGCTTGTCGAGGCGACGGGCTCAGTCGTCGTCCTCGTCCTCGTCGTCCTCGTCTCCCTCGGACCCGTCGGCCGCGAGCCCAACGTCCACCCAGACGAGGCGGTGGTCCGAGCTCGGGAACGGGAAGACGCCGACCGGCTTGAACAGGGGATCGCTGCTCAGCGGCCAGAACACCCCCGAGCCCCGGATCTTCAGGTCTCGTCTCGGCAAGACGTAGTCGGCGCGGAGGTTGCCCGGAGAGCTGTCGGCGAAGTCGGCCGTGTCGAAGGCCGGGTTCCCGCGATGGCTTAGGTTGGCGCCCCCCTGCTTGCGCGACTGCTCGACCCCGCCCCGGCTCGATGGAGTACGACTCGTGTTGATGCGCGGACTCCCGAGCAGCTGCTGGATGGCTCCGGGCACGGCCTCTCCGTCGAACGGATCGGCGTTCTGGTCACCGGCGATCACGAACGGCGCGGAGGGTGAGAGCCCGCCGCGGCGGCCCTTGTCGTCGTAGAGATAGCGTCCACGTCCCGGAGTGATGTAGTCGGCGAAGAGGCGGATCTCGTCGTGGTTTCGACGCCCGTTGCGGTCCTCGCGCCCATCGAAGACGGGCGGCGTGGGATGGCTCGTGAGGAAGTGGACGGTGTCGTCCCCGATCCGTATCGGCACGTCCCAGTGACTCTTCGACGACAGGCGAAAGATGCCGAGCTCCTCACGCGAGTACCAGTCGCGCGGCTCGGGTGTCTCTACCCGGTCGGGTAGCAGCGCCCCGGGCATGTCCTTCCAGCGGAACTTCTGGAGGTTCGAATCGCGCTGCGGTCGATCGGATGCTTGGAGAATATGGCCATGCCGAACTGGCCCGGGAAGGCCCCGAAGCCCAGCGCGTCGCCCGGCCCGCCCACCGAGCCGTTGTTGTCGAGGTCGAAGCCCGAAGGGATCCCCGTGTTCGAGTGTGCGACGTAGCGGTGGCGGTAGTCGAGCGGGCGCGCGCCACGGTGAGGGCGTCCCAGGTAGTTGCGCTCGAACAGTCGGGCGGCCTGGCCGCGGGCGTCGTAGTCGAACTCGTTGACCAGCAGGATGTCGGGCCGTACGCGTTGGACGATCTCGGCGACCGCGTCGGCCTGGTCGTTGCCCGGCTTGGAGAGGTCGGATACGAGCCGTCCCTCGGCGTCGCGGTTCAGGGATGCGTTGAACGTGGCGAAGCGGACTCGCCGTTTCTCGCCGTCGTCGGCCGACGCGTGAGGAGCGCCGGCCAGCGAGATCGCGACGAGGGCGACGAGTGCGATGAGCATCTGGCCTACGGGCTGGCAACTTCCTCCGGGAGATCGACCACCGATAGCCGCCGGGGGACCGCAGAATTGCCGCAAGGCAGAGGCCCAGCCGCCGACGTCGCCAAGGTATGCGCGTGTCGTGTACGCCGTGTTGCCCTGGCGTGAAGCAAGGGACGTCCGGAGAGAGTCCTCCTCCGCGTCCACCGGCTGTTCACATTGCGGTCACAGCGAGGCGGCGCTGCGTTCTGAGCGGCGCGCCCTTCTTACTCTCGCTCGCGCGCCCGAGCGCGCCCAGCCGCTAGCTCGATACGGGTCGGGGCGCGGCCACAGCGCCGCCTCGATCACGCGCCTCGGCGAAGGTCACGAGCCGTCCCCGATCCTCGTCCCACAGCTTGAGCCGCACGGCGCGCAACCCGTCCCACAGCGACAGGGTCGGCACGTCGTGAAAGAGCGTGTTCTCGTCGTGCGCGCGCTGGAGGTTGTAGTTGGGGATGCGCGCGCTCAGGTGGTGCACGTGATGAAGCCCGATGTTGCCGGTGAAGAAGCGCAGAAGCCTCGGCAGCTTGAGGTAGGAGCTTCCGCGCAGGGCCGCGTCCGTGTAGCTCCAGTCGCCCGTGCTCTCCCAGTAGACGTCCTCGAACTGGTGCTGGACGTAGAACAGCCACACGCCCGCCGCGGCCGCCATCAGCACCGCGGGCCACTGCACGATCAGGTACTCCTGCCACCCGATCAGCCAGCAGGCCAGACCGACCATCGCGGCTAACGCGATGTTCGTGCGCATCACGCTGCGGCGGATCCGCGGCCGCGCGGAGCGGGACACGAAGCGCGGCTGCACGACGAGCGCGAACGCCGGCCCGATCCCGAACATCACGAGCGGGTTGCGGAACAGGCGGTACCCGAGTCGCCGGATCGGTGTCATACCCTCGTACTCGGCGACGGTGAGGGTGGGCAGGTCTCCGACCCCCCGCCGATCGAGGTCTCCGGCGGTGGCGTGGTGCACCGCGTGCTCGTGCTGCCACGCCTCGAAGGGCGAGAACACGAGCAGCCCCAAGGCGGTACCAATCCACTTGTTCGCCCGCTTCGACGGCAGAAACGACCCATGGGTGCAGTCGTGGAAGATGATGAAGGTGCGCAGGAGAAATCCCGCGGCGGGGAGCGCGAGGGCGAGCGTGAGCAGGTACGACACGTCGAGCGCGAGGTACATGGCGACCAGCAACGCGAGATAGGGGACCACGGAGGTGGTCAGATCGAGGACGGCGCGCCCGAGGTCGGGACGCTCGTAGGAGGCGACCGCGTCTCGCCAGTATGGCCGGGCGGAGCTAGGTCTCCCCGTCTGCGTTCCCGCGACCGCCGTCGGCGCTGCGCTCATCGCTTCTCCTCACCTCGTCCAGGCCGGTTGTGGGCGACGTTACCCGACAATCGCTTGGAGTAACCCGGCGGACCAGCGAGTGATGCCCGATCGAGCCAGGTCAGGGCGCAGGCCGCCCCGACGCGTCGTCAGGTCTAAGATCCGTGCATGTGCCGAAACATCCGTACCCTCCACAACTTCGATCCGTCGGCGACCGAGGACGAGGTCCGCGCGGCGGCGCTCCAGTACGTCCGCAAGATCAGCGGCTCCACCAAGCCCTCGCAGGCCAACGCGGCGGCCTTCGAGCGTGCCGTCGACGTCATCGCCGAGGCCTCGGCCGAGCTCCTGAGCCAGCTCGTGACATCGGCGCCGCCCAAGGACCGCGAGGTAGAGGCGGCCAAGGCCAAGGCGCGCAGCGCCACGCGATACGCGGCTTAGGATGCCCCCCCTCTAGCAGCGGTATCCGACGTGCCCGGTCCACGTGGGCTTATCCTCGACGGACTCGTATGAGAACGCGCTGGTCGACCGCTGACTCGAGGTGAGCGCGCCTGTGACCGTCGTCATGTACGTCAAGCCCGGCTGTCCGTACTGTCAAGCAGCACGCGAGCACTTCGACCAAGCGGGTGCCGAAGTGGAGGAGCGCGACGCCACGGAGAGCTCGGCATGGAAGGCCGAGCTGATGGGCTACACGAACGACACTGGCGTTGTGCCGACGATCGTGAACGAGGGCGACGAGGTTCAGGTCGGCTTCCCCCCTGGCCGTGGCTGACGCGTCCACTGAGCGGCCGGTCGGTCGCCGCACGCGCACCCTGGTCGTCCAGCGACACGGGCACCGACACTGGGCCAACATCACCCTCGGTGGGGTGTCCGGGCTCGCGTAGAGTGAGCGAAGCGACTGGATGATCGCTGCACTTCGATGAAATCAACGGCCGAAACCCCGCGCCAGTATCTCGCCGATGGCGCCCGACCGCCGCGCGGAACTGGACGCGGTTCGGAGCTTGATCCTCAGGCCGCTCCCGAGGCGGAGGAAGCCGTGCAGTGGGGCATGCTCACCCAGCCGGGTCGGGGGCAGCGCTCTGGTCGCGCTGGCCTCGCAGAAGCGCCACCTGAGCCTTGTACCTACTCGAGACCTGCAGCGACCCGGAGGTGCTCGAGCCCTCTCGCGGTCAGCTCGCCGCGCTCGACATGGGAAAGGGCTGCACCCCAGAGGTCGCTACCGAGCCACTCCCTGCGCGAGGCACTCACGAGTGATCCCCTGCCGAGGCACGGGAGCCGCGTTCACCGTTCCCCGCCACCCAGCAGAGAAGCCATCAGGAGCGCCGAGCGCAACGAGCCGTCGCGGCGGCGGTAGTGGTGCCGCCGTAGCCCCTCGACCTCGAACCCCGCCGAGGCATACAGCGCGATCGCCCGTGCGTTGTCGGGCCACACCTCGAGTTCAACCTTGTGCGCGCCGCGGGAGCGGGCGTGCTCCAGCATGGCTTCCAAGAGGGCGCGTCCGCCTCCGCGTCCCCGCGCTTCGGGAAGGATCGACATCCCGAGCGAGAGCACGCCTGGAGCTCCACTCTCGTGTGCGCCAGAGTTCCCGACCACCTGCCCGTCCTCCTCAAGCACCCACAGGCCGCCGAGGCCTTCTCCCTCAATCGCGTCTCGGAACCGCTGAGCGCGCGCGTCGAGGTCGACGGGAGGCTCGGTCGCAATAAGGCCCTCATCGGCGACCGTAGCCATAACGCGCGCCATCGCCGCGGCATCCTCGCTTCGCGCCTGCCGCACCATCACGCCGATGAGTCGCCGGAGTCAGCCGCTCGGCGCGCCGAGATGGATGTCAGCTCGAAACCGAGCAAGCCGGGTGGAGAAGCGAAATTGATTGCTCCAGGTCGGCGACCTGGAGGATGGGGAAGGGCTCGCGGAGGCGGCGGGGCACGGGCTCAGTCTCTCACTCCCCACTTCGGCAGGCCACAGCCGGCGAACGGGCGCCGATAGCTTGAGACGCATGGGCGAGACCTTCACCGAGGGCCACTACGTGCTCGGCATCGAGGGGTTGGCGCTGCTTCGCGCGGGCGCCGGACGGCGCTTCGATCGCGCCGGGCAGCGCGTGCGCGAGATCGAGGAGATCGTCAGAGCCCTCGAGGAGCATCCCTACTCCGAGCGGCGCGATCTTCCTGAGTACGGGGTCGGTGCCGGCTACGCCGAGTGGGCCGAAAGCTACGACGACCCGGGCAACGACACGATCGCTCTCGAGCAGCCGATCGTTCGTGCGCTGCTCGATGAGCTGCCCCCGGGGCCGGTGCTCGACGCCGCCTGCGGCACCGGTCGCCACGCCGCGTACCTGGCCGGCGCCGGTCGCGAGGTGACTGGCGTAGACGCGAGCGAGGCGATGCTCGACCGCGCGCGGGCAAGGCTGCCAGAGGCGGATCTGCGGGTGGGCGAGCTATCGACGCTGCCGGTCGCCGACGAGACGTTCGCGGGCGCGGTGTGCGCGCTGGCGCTCAGCCACCTCCCCGAGATAGGGCCGGCGATCGCTGAGCTCGCGCGTGTCCTGCGCCCGGGGGGTCGGCTCGTGCTCTCCAATCCGCACCCCTTCGTGACCGGCGTCCTTGGCTGGCGAGCGGTGTTCGCGCGGGGCGGCGAGCGCGCGATGATCCCCGAGAACGCGCATCGCCACAGCGAGTATGTGACCGCTTTCGCGTCCGCCGGTCTGCGGGTGCGTCGCTTGGTCGAGCCGGGGCTCACGCGCGCCCAAGCCCGGGCGCGCGCGAAAGCCGGTCACGGCGATGCGTTCGAGGACGCTCTGGCTGGGGTTCCCGCGGTGATCGTGTGGAAGGTCGAGCGGGGCTAACTGGCCACGGCCGCCAAGCGTCGCAGTGTGTCCACGTCGAGGCGTCCGGGGGGATCGAGCCGGTGAGGATCGGCCAGGACCGAGACCGGTGCGTCCGGGCGCCCGAAGCCCTCGAGAACGAGGTCGGCATCGTCGAAGTCCTGCTCGCGCGTGTAGTCGTTAACCACGACCACGCAGGCCAGGCCGGCCGCCTTGGCGGCCCGCAGGCCGTTGGCCGAGTCCTCCACCGCCGGGGCGGCTGAGCCCTGGAGCCCGAGGCGCTCGAGCGCCAGCCGGTGAGCGCTCGGGTCGGGCTTTCGCTCCGGCGCATCGTCGCTGGCAACGATGGTTTCGAAGCGCTCGAGCCCGAACAGGCCGTCGAGCAGGGGCTCGACCCACGTCCGGGTCCCTGTTGTCGCCACCGCCAGCCGCACGCCGGCGTCCTCGAGCTCGTGGAGCAGCTCGCTGACGCCTGGACGTTCCTCGATCTCGCCCTGACTCGCCATCTCGGTGAAGATCTCGGTCTTGCGGGCATGGAGACGGCTCGCGAGCTCCTCGCGCTCTCCCTCGGGCATGCCCTGCTCCTCGAAGTAGGCGCCCAAGCGGCGCTCCCCCCCGGTGACGGCGAGCAGCTCGCCGTAGCGCTCCACGTCCCAGCGGTCGAGGAGCCCGGCCTCCTCGAAGGCCCGATTGAAGGCGACGCGATGACCGTCGCGCTCGCTGTCGACCAGGGTGCCGTCGACATCGAGCACGACCGCCTGCAGGCGGTCTCCGACTATCTCGCCCACCACTCCTCCAAGTCCCTCTCCTCCGCCGGCGCCGCCAGGGT
>JACCTJ010000082.1 GCA_013812485.1 Thermoleophilaceae bacterium | reverse complement strand
CCGACGTGGCGCTGAAGGGCCTCTCGCCGTCGATCAACGACCCCACGACCGCCGAGAACGCCATGGGCTCGCTGGCCGACATGCTCGTGCGCATCGTCCGCGCCCCGCAGCCCTCCTCCCTGCGCCTCGACACGACCGGCGAGCCGCGTCTGGCGACCCTCGTCCCAGACGTCGACGACCTCGTCCACCTCGGCTTCGACCAGGTTCGCCGCAACGCCCTCGATGATGCGACGGTCGCCGTCCGCCTGCTCGAGCTGCTGGCCGAGATCGAGTCCGCCACTCACGCGGAGGGTCACAGCTGCGAGGAGACCGCGCGGCAAGCCGCCTACATTCGCTCAGGCGCGAGGTCGGCCTCCCAGAAGGAGGATGCCGAGCGCGTCTGTCAGTCCTACGAGCGGTTGTTCGGGGGCGCGGCGGTTACTGGCGCGACCGACGGCCAGCCAGCCTCAGCGTGAGCGCGACGTTCGATCGGTAGCCCGTAGCGCCTGCCTCAGTAGCGCAGCGTCGCCCCGATCGACCCGTGCTCGGCCAGGTCGTCGTGGTGGCGCACCACGAGCACGTCGGCCGCCTGGGCCAGCGCCGACTCGATCGCACCCTCGACGATGTCCTCGCGCGGTGCGAGCTCGCTGCCGTCGACCGGTGAGGTGCCGCTCACCTGAGGATGGAGCAGGCCCGAGTCCGCCGAGAGCGACCCCGGCGCTGTGAACCCCTCGGCGATCATCAGGGTCTCCACGCGGCGCTCGTTGAGCGCGGCGAGCGTCTCGTCGAGCCCGGCCACGCCATGACCCCCGGTGCCCACGCCCTCGATCAGCCGGTCGAGCTTCGCGCGCTCGTGGTTGCGCTCGGCGGCTTCGATCTGCTCCGAGGCCGCCGCGACCACGTCGTCGGGGCTCGAGTGCTCGACGTCGACCTCGATGAATCCCCGCATGCGCTCGCGCAGGGAGGCGTGGAGCTCGTGCTCGATCGACCCGTGCAGCTCGGCCGGGATGCCGATCAGGAAGTGGTCGAACGGCGAGCGGCGGAACTGCTGGAACGCCTCGTGGGCGGCCTGGCGCAGGTGCTCTCCGTGCTCCTCGGCCTGGGCGCGGTCGCTACGGGCCTGCTCCGCCCCGCCGGCGTCGGACTGACCGCGCACGTCGTCGCGGAAGCTCTCGATCTCCTCGAACCGATTGCGGTTTCCCCGAAAGAGGCGGGCGCTGCGACGGTTCGTGAGCAGCACGACCCAGCGATCGACGGAGAGCATGCCGGCCAGGGGCTCGATCCACGGCGAGTCGTCGATCTGGACACCTGAGTCCACCGGCCGCGGCAGCTTGACCGTCTCGAACAGGTCGGCCGTTCCGGCGGCGAACACGGCGAGCCCGTGTGCCCCGTCGGCTGAGAAGCTCGGCCCGCGCAGGTAGTCGCGCACGCGCTTGACGTCATCCTCGAGAGCTTGGCGCTCGTCGTGGGAGAGATCCTCCTCGGCCTTCACCCTGCGCCCGGCCTCGTCGATCAGCGAGCCGATCGCGGAGGTGCGCGCGGCGGGCGTCGCGTAGTCGCTCGGGTCGAGGTTCAGGTACACGCTCAGCACGCGGCCGCCGGGACGGAGCTCGGCGAGGCGGCGCAGCCCTTCTGTGGTCAGTTCGTCGGTCTGCATGGACGTTTCCTCCCCCCGTGCGGGGTGCGCCGAACATCCCGGGCCGCGGGGACAACCGCGCCCGCGGACCCGGGATCCTCCGCGGGCGCGCCCTAAGCGCGCCCGGGCCGGGCCTCCATCGCCCGGCCGACGTAGGCCATCAGCTCCTCGTCGAGGGCTCCGCGCGAGGCGGCCTGCACCCCCTCCTGCTCGTACATCGAGTGCAGCGACCGCTCGATGCCGGGATCGCCGCCGGTGAACGCCTCGACGAGCGCCTGCCAGCGCGCCGCGAGCTCCTGCACGCGGGGATCCGCCGGGTCGGTCCCCCGCTCGCGCTTGACCTCGACCACCGCGATCAGCTCGGTCCAGTCCTCCTGGGCCCTCTGCATCCCTTCCTCGCCCAGGTCGCGTCGGCGCGCCTCGAGCTGGGAGAGCTGGTCGGGGGTGTAGTGCTTCTCGATCATCGTCATCGCCTCCATGGCCTCGATGAGTTGGTCAACCGACGGCTCGGACGCGTGCTCGAGCGCGTCGAGGATGCGGAGGAGACGGCGGCGGAGGCCTTCGCGCTGGTCGACCTCGTGCTTCAGTCGCCCGACGTGCTCGCGCACTAGCGCCGAGAGATCGGATGGGCCCTCACCGAGGACCGACCCGATCTCGTCGAGGCCGAGCCCGAGTCGCCGCAGCGCGACGATCCGGTACAGGCGCCCGACCTCGGCCTCGCGGTAGAGGCGATGCCCCGCCCCCGTGCGCTCTGAGGGCTCGAGCAGCCGAGCTCGTCGTAGTGGTGCAGGGCCCGGACCGTCAGGCCGGTGACCCTCGCCAACTCGCCGATCTTCCACTGCCGCTCTTCCATGGGCGCGACGCTAAGGCCTCACGCTGCGTGAGGTTCAAGGGGAGTGCTACGCCGGCGCGGGTGCCCCCTGGCGATCGGCGTGCCGCTTGGGTGACCGATGCCACCGAGGTCCGCGATGGACGCCGCACGCGGCGGGAGAGCGTGCGCGCCTCGCTCTGCGACGCGCTGCTCGAGCTCGTCGAGCAGATGCCGTTTAAGGATATCTTGGTCGACGACCTGGCGCGCGCGGCCGGGATCAAGCGCAGCGCCTTTTACCTCTACTTCAGCGACAAGGAGGACCTGCTCGTCGCCACCGCGGCCGAGCCACCGAGGCCCTCTACCGCGAGGCCGATCGCTGGTGGCACGGCGAGGGGCCGCCCGAGGAGCGTCTGATCGAGGCGATCACGGGCATGGCCGAGCTCTACGAGCGCCACGCAAGCCTGCTGCGCGCCGCGACCGAGGTCTCGACCTACGACGACGAGGTTCGCGTCTTCTGGCGCGGCATCGTCGAGCGCTTCATCGAGGCGACGGCGGCTGACCTGCGCGGTGAGCGCTCCCGCGGGGGGGTGCCGCGCGGTCTCGAGCCCCAGTCGACCGCCGAGTCGCTCGTGTGGATGGCCGAGCGCTGCTGCTACATCTACCTCGCGAGCGGCGAGCGCTCGGCTCACGAGCTCGTCGGGTTACTCGGGGCGACCTGGACGGCCGCGCTCTACCCAGCGCCGGCGCGGCGCGGCGAGGGCCGCGACCGGGAGCGCTAGCCAAGGATCCATCCGCGGGCGAGAGGCTGGGATGATCTCGGCGAGATGAGCCGCCTCGGCACCCTCGACCTCTCCCTCGCGCTCTCTCGAGACGAGGAGGCCGAGCGCCTCGAGGCCGCGCAGCGCCGACTGCTCGAGCTCCGGCTCAGGCTCGCCGGCGTGCTCGGCGAGGACGAGCCCGGACCGGCGGTGTGCGTGCTCTTCGAGGGCTGGGACGCCGCGGGCAAGGGCGGCGCGATCAAGCGGCTCGTCGCGCCACTCGACCCCCGCCACGTTCGCGTCGTCACCTTCGCCGCTCCGAGCGAGTACGAGCGCCGCCACCACTTCCTCTGGCGCTTCTTCGGTGCCCTGCCGGCCCGGGGCGAGATGAGCGTCCTCGACCGCTCGTGGTACGGCCGCGTCCTCGTCGAGCGCGTCGAGCGACTCGTCGGCGAGGAGGTCTGGCGACGCGCCTACGAGGAGATCGCGAGCTTCGAGCGCAGCCTCGTCCTCGAGGGGACCGTGTTGATCAAGTTCTGGCTGCACATCTCCTCCCGCGAGCAGCTCAAGCGCTTCATGGCCCGCGAGGCCGATCCGCTCAAGAGCTGGAAGCTCACCGGCGAGGACTGGCGCAACCGCGACCGGCGAGCCGACTACGAGCAGGCAGTCGAGGACATGCTCAGGTGGACCGACCTGCCGCACGCTCCATGGCACCTGATCGAGGGCGACTCGAAGCGCTACGCGCGGGTGAAGGTCGCCGAGACGGTGGTGGCCGAGCTCGAGGCGGTGGTCGGGCGCTAACCGCCTCGAGGGCCCGCGCGAAGGCGCTCCCTACTGCACGTTGGCCTCGGCGAGCATCCCCTTCATCACGTGCGGCGGACCGCCCTTTCGATCCTGGATGAAGCAGACCAGCGCATACTTGCCCTTCTTGAGCTCGAGGTCGGTGACCTGGTCGATGCCGCCGTCGGTGACCGCGGTGGTGAATCCGTTCTCGAAGTCGATCGGCGGAGGACCGGATGGGCGCCCACCGCCGCCTTCCTCGCTGACGAACTTCTTCACATCGTCGAGGGTCTTCCCGGGCAGCATCGGCGCGCCGACCACGTGGTGGAGCTCCTGGCCCTCGTTCTTGTAGAGGACCTCGTTCTTCCCGGACTTGAGCCCCTTCGTCTCGAACGAGTACTCCCTGGCCACGATCTCGGCCGAGGTCTTCGGCAGCTCGCCCTCCGAGCTTCCGCCCTCGACCTGCAACTCCGCCGTCGCCGGCTCCCCGTCCTCAGACGGGGCCGCGACGAGCACGTACTTGCCCTCCGCGAGGTTCTGGGTGGCTGAGCCGGTCTTGCCGGGCGCGGTCTCCCCGACGCCCCCGCCGTCCTGGAGCCAGTCCGGGATCGGCCCTCCCTGGCTCATGATGACCTTGAGCACGTCGTCCGCGGACTGTTCGCCCTCGACGCGGATGACCTGCGCGTCACGCGGTCCCTTGCTCGAGTTCTTCAGGTTCATCTGGACGAGGCCGCCCTTGATCTTCCCGGGCGCCTTCACATCGACCTTCTTGGCGTCGCCCGAGACCTCGATCGCCACCACCTCGGGCTCTCCGCCGCTACCTCCACCCCCGGAACCGCAGGCAGGCAGAACCACGAGTCCAGCCGCGAGCAGGAATATGAGCACACCGAGGCGCGAGATCCGGCGTCTAGAAGGTGTTGAGGGCGGGATGGCAGGCCTCCAGGCTGAGAGAGCGAAACGACGGCCGCGACGCCGCTTCTGGGCCGCGCGACCTGTGCGCGCGCGAGAATATCCCAAACCGATGCCAACGCGCCAAGAAGTCGCAGCGGCGCGCTCACGCGCCCTCGAGTAGCGGCTCTCGTAGGGGAAGAGCTCGGGGGCGACCCAGTCCGGCCTCCTCGTCATCGCGCTCAGGCGCTCGGCAGCACGAAGAACGCGACGACGGCGAAGTGGGCGCCGGCGGCGGCGATCACTAGCGCGTGGAAGATCTCGTGGTAGCCGAACACC
>JACCTJ010000037.1 GCA_013812485.1 Thermoleophilaceae bacterium | reverse complement strand
TCGCGCCGTGGCGGGAGGCCCAGCTCGCGCAGATGGAGCTCGTGCGCTCGGCGTTTGCGCCGGTGCCCGTGCTCGTCGCTCCCGCCCTCGAGCGCGAGGTCGTGGGCGAGCAGATGCTCGACCGCCTTGCCGATGAGCTCTTCGACGACGTGACGGCCGATCCGTGGTCCGTTCTCCACGAGGAGATCTCGCGCGAGCTCGTGTCCGAGAACGGCACAGCCCTGCTGCGCCTTCCGCTCCCGGGGGTCTCCAAGGCCGACATCGACCTCAAGAAGATAGGGCTCGAGGTGGTCGTCCGAGTCGGCCCGCACAAGCGTACGATCATGCTCCCGGCCACGATGGCCTCGCACCGCCCGCGCGCCGCGAGCTTGAACGAGGGGACGCTCGAGGTCCGCTTCGAGCGAGAAGACGATGGAGTCAAGGCAGAGCGAGCGAGCTGACGGGCGCGGCTGGGGCGCCCGCGGCGACGCGGGCCCGCTCCGGGGTGCGTCCCGAGACGACGGCCCTGAGGGCGAGCCGGGCCCGAACGGCCCCCGCGGCCCGTGGCCGCCCGCCTCCGAGGGCGCGGAGGGTCCCCCGCGCGAGGACGAGCGCCTGCGCGGGCCCGGCGATAGGCCGTGGGTGCGCTCCGGCGAGCCCGGGCCGCGCGCCGGTGAGCGCTCGGGCGCGCCCCGCTCAACACCTCCGCTGCCGGATCTCTCGGCGCTGCTGGTCGCGCTCGAGGGAATGCGCGGCATGGTCCCGCGGGAGCTGAGAGGTCAGGCGGGCGCGCTCGTGCGCGAGCTGCTGCTTACCCTGCGCGCGCTGATCGACTGGTACCTCGAGCGCCTCGAGGGCAGGCCCCGGGAGCCCGAGGTCGAAGAGATCCCGATCGACTGATCGCCATGGAGCTCGGAGGAGGAAAACCCCGTCCGGTAGGACCCGTGCCGCGGCTTCGCGACGGCGAGGGCTTGGCCCCGTCGCCCCTGCGCCGCGGGATCTCCCGCCGGACACTGCTCTTCTTCATCGTCGGCGACATGCTCGGCGGGGGCATCTACACCCTCGTGGGGGAGGTGGGCGCCGAGGTCGGCGGGGCGATCTGGACGGCGTTCCTGCTCGCGCTCGTGCTCGCCGCCTTCACCGCCGCCGGCTACGCCGAGCTCGTCACCAAGTACCCGCGCGCCGGCGGCGCCCGCGCTGTACGTCAACCGCGCCTTCGGTGTCCCGCTCGTGACCTTCCTCGTCACCTTCGCGGTCATGGCCTCGGGGATCTCCTCCGCGAGCGCGCTCGCGCGAGCCTTCGGCGGCGACTACCTGAGCGCCTTCGTCGAGCTGCCGACCCTGCTCGTGGCGCTCGTGTTCATCGTCCTCGTGGCGCTCATCAACTATCGCGGGATCGTCGAGTCGGTGCGTCTGAACGTCGCCTTTACGTCGATCGAGGCGATTGGATTGCTGCTGATCGTGGTCATCGGCGTGGCGGCGCTCGTCGCCGGCACGGCCGACCCCGGCCGGGCGTTCGAGTTCAAGCAGGGCGGCAGCGTGCCCCTGCTCATCCTCGCCGGGGCGTCGCTCTCCTTCTACGCCCTGATCGGCTTCGAGGACTCGGTCAACGTGGCCGAGGAGGTCAAGGATCCGCGCCGGGCGTACCCGGTCGCGCTGCTCGGCGGGCTGGTGATCGCCGGGATCCTCTACCTGCTGGTGACGCTCACCGCGTCGATGGTCGTGCCGACCGAGCGCCTCGCCGGGTCCTCGAGCCCGCTGCTCGAGGTCGTGCGGCTGGGGCCGATCGCCGTCCCGGAGCGGGTCTTCGCGGGCATCGCCCTGTTCGCGGTGGCCAACGGAGCGCTGATCAACATGATCATGGCCTCGCGCATCCTCTACGGGATGTCGCGCGAGCGGATCCTGCCGACGATCTTCGGGCGCACGGCCGAGGCGCGCCAGACGCCTTGGTTCGCGATCGTCTTCACCACTGTCCTGGCCATGATCGCCATCGCCACCGGCGACACCGAGTCGCTGGCCGGGGCCACGGTCACGCTGCTGCTGTTCGCGTTCATCCTCGTCAACGCGTCGGTGCTGGTGCCGCGCCGCGAGCGCGTCGAGCACGACCACTTCAGGGCGCCGAGCGCGCTGCCGGTCCTCGGGGTGATCGTCTCGCTCGGGCTGCTGACCCAGCAGGAGGGCGCGGACTTCGTGCGGGCCGGCGCGTTCCTGCTCATCGGCCTCGTGCTGTGGCTCTTCAACCGTCAGGCGAAGGGCGTCGATCCGGCCGGCGCGGGCACGCCGGACCGGTCATCCGCGGCCGACTAACCTCCGCCACGACGTGACCGAGCGACGCCCTCAGACCTGGATCCTCACCGGCTCGGTCGAGAACTTCCGGACGAGCCGGGAGCGCGGCTTCGACGTCGTCGGGCTCAAGGAGCGCCGACGCCGGCTGGCCGAGCAGGTCGAGCCGGGCGACCGGATCGTCTTCTACGTGACCAAGGTCCAGGCCTTCGGCGCGATCGCGCGGATCACCGGCGAGCTCTACGAGGACCGCGCGCAGATCTGGCCGGGCAAGCCGGGCAAGCGCGACGACTACCCGTGGCGCTTTGTGGCCGAGCCCGAGCTCGTGCTCGACGAGGAGCGCTTCGTGGCCGCCGAGCCGCTCGCGGGGCAGCTGGAGCACGTCCGGAAGTGGCCCGCCGAGCACTGGCACCTCGCCTTCCAGGGCCAGCTGCGGACGGTGTCGGAGCACGACGCCGAACTCGTCGAGACCCGCATGCGCGAGGCCGCCACGGCCGGCGAGCGCGGCGCTGCGGCGGCGGCATGAGCGGAGCCGGCATCGATCCCGGCGAGCGCGCGGAGGTGCTGCTCCTGCGCGCCGAGGAGCTGCTCGCGAGCGAAGGGCCCGAGAGCCTCGACGAGGCCGTGCTCGCGCTCGAGGGCGCTCAGGACGCCGCGGGGGGCTCAGGGGTCGATCCGGCTCTGCGCGCGCGAATCGACGAGCGCCTCGCCGAGACCCGCGCCCGCCGCGACGGCGAGGAGCCCGGATCGGGCTCGGGTTGAGGCACGAGCGCCACTACAGCCTCGAGCAGGCCAACGCCGCCCTCGAGTGGGTCGGCGAGCGACTCGAGCGGCTGCGCTCGGCCCACGCCCGCCTCACCGACGAGGAGGCGCGGACGGCGCTCGGCGAGGCCTCGCCCCAGAACGGCGGAGGCGAGCCGGGAACTGTGGTCTCGCGCGGCTTTCTCGGCCTTCAGGCCACGCTGCGCGAGCTCCAGGAGATGGAGATCGTGCTACGCGACCTCGACCGCGGGCTGATCGACTTTCCGGCCGTGCGCGAGGGCGAGGAGATCTACCTGTGCTGGGAGGAGGGCGAGGACGAGGTCGGCTTCTGGCACGAGCTCGACGCGGGCCATGCCGGGCGCCAGCCGCTCTGAGCCGGGCCTCGGTTCGAGGGCGCGAGCGCTGCCGCGGCTGGGGCGCATAGCCCTCGCGGGCGCGCCGGATCGCGGGCGCGCCGCGGTGCGGCGAACGCCCGCCGCGAGCGCCCGCGTGTGGCGCCTGCTCGGGCCCGAGCAGCGTGTTGCCGCTGCGGGCGCGCTGCTGCTGGCGGTCAGCACGCTCGGGTCGTTCTCGTGGGTGGAGGGCGCGGAGCTGCTCGTGGCTGCCGCGGTGCTCCTGTTGCTCAAGAAGCGCGCCGACCGAGCGGCCTTTCACCTCCCCTTCGGCGACGGGATGGTGATCGCGGCGGCGGGAGCGTGGGCGGCGATACTGATACTGGTTCGCTTCATCGACAGGCCGCTCGGCCAGAGCCTGCTGGCGCTCGGGTGCGCCGGGCTCCTCGCGGCCGCGGGCCTGCGCGAGCGCGCGAAGCGGCCTGCGGATGACCTGCCGACGCGCGAGGCGCCGACCGAGCGGCTCTGAGCCTCGGCTGCGCCCGGGGTTGGTGTTCCTGGTCGTTTCTCGCCGCTCAGGCCACAGCCGCCAGCTCCCGCGGCGCCGGCCCGACGTAGTTCGCCGTCGGCCGGATCAGCCGGCCCTCGCGCTTCTGCTCGAGGATATGCGCGGCCCATCCTCCGACCCGCGCGCAGGTGAACATCGGGGTGAACATGTAGGGCGGGACCTCGGCCATGTCGAGCAGGACCGCCGACCAGAACTCGACGTTCGTGGCCAGCACGCGGTCGGGGCGGCGAGCCCGGAGCTCTGAGAGCGCGGCGCGTTCGAGCTCCTCGGCGACCTCGTAGCGCGGCGAGCCGAGCTCGCTCGCGGTCCGGCGCAGCACCCGCGCGCGCGGATCCTCGGCGCGGTAGACGCGGTGGCCGAAGCCCATCAGCCGCTCGCCGCGGTCGAGGGCGTCCTTGACCCAGCGCTCGGCGTCGCCGGTGCGCTCGACCTCGTCGAGCATCCGCAGCACGCGCGACGGAGCGCCGCCGTGCAGCGGGCCGGACAGGGCGCCCACCGCGGCCGAGAGGCAGGCCGCGACGTCCGCGCCCGTCGAGGCCACGACCCGAGCGGTGAAGGTCGAGGCGTTCATGCCGTGCTCGGCGGCCGAGATCCAGTAAGCGTCGAGGGCCTTGACGTGGTCGGGGTCGGCCTCGCCGCGCCAGCGGATGAGAAAGCGCTCGGGGATCGACTCGGCGGTGTCGATCCGCGACTGTGGCACGGGCGGGAGCGCGTCGCCGCGCGCGGACTGGGCGACGAAGGAGAGCGTCATCACCGAAGCACGGGCGAGGTCGTCGCGGGCCTCGTCGTCGCTTACGTCTAGGAGCTGCTCGAAGCCCAGGCGCGGTGCGAGCTGGGCCAGGGCCGACTGCACGTCGACGCGCGAGTCCCCGGTGCGCGGGACGGGCAGCTCGAAGACCTCCGCCGGCGAAAGACCCGGCTCGAAGGTTCCGTCGACGAGTAGGCCCCACACGTACTCGAACGGCACCTCCCCCACGAGGTCGTCGATGTCGACGCCCCGGTAGCGAAGCGCGCCGCCCTCCCTGTCGGGCTCGGCGATCTCGGTGGCAAAGGCGACGACGCCCTCGAGACCTGAGCTGACCTCCGGACTCATCGGCGCGGAGAATAGTGCAGGCGCCCGCCGCCCTTCTCACTGCGTCGAAGCCGAGCAGAGGCGGGATTCCCCAGGCGCCCGGCGCGACGTCGCGGATCCGGCCGAGGGGGATGGCCCAAGTATCCTGGAACGGTGCCAGCCCCCGCCGCAAGCGCCGAGGCGATGGCCGCGCGTCTCGGCGAGGTCGGCTACCTGGCGGGCGAGTCCGCCGCGCTCGTCTCCTATCTGGCCACCCGGCTCGGCAAGCCGGTGCTCGTAGAGGGGCCGGCCGGCGTCGGCAAGACCGAGCTCGCCAAGGCCCTCGCTCGCGCGACCGAGCGCCGGCTCGTACGACTGCAGTGCTACGAGGGCCTCGACGAGGCCAAGGCGCTGTACGAGTGGAACTACCGCAAGCAGCTCCTGCGCATCCAGGCCGAGAGCGACACGGCGAGCTGGCGCGACGTGCAGGACGACATCTTCGGCCAGGAGTTCCTGCTCGAGCGCCCGCTCATGGAGGCCATCTCCTCCCCTGAGCCGGTCGTGCTGCTCATCGACGAGATCGACAAGACCGACCAGGAGTTCGAGGCCATGCTCCTCGAGCTGCTCAGCGACTTCCAGATCACCGTGCCCGAGTTGGGTCGCGTCGAGGCGCGCACCCGCCCGGTGGTGGTGCTGACCTCCAACAACACGCGCGAGCTGACCGAGGCGCTCAAGCGCCGCTGCCTGTATCTCTGGCTCGACTACCCGGAGTTCCAGCACGAGCTGGAGATCGTGCGCCTGCACACGCCCGAGCTGGGGGAGGAGATCACGCGCCGGCTCGTGGAGGTCGTGCAGATGGTCCGCGAGCTCGACCTCAAGAAGCCGCCGTCGATCGCCGAGTCGATCGACTGGGCCCGGGCGCTGCTGCTGCTGGGCGCACACGACCTCGACCAGGACACCTTCCGCCAGACCATGTCGGTCATCGTCAAGCACCGGGCCGACCTCGACGTGGTGGCCGAGCGCGTCGGCGTCAGGCTGGCCGCCGGTGCTTCCTCCGGCTGAGGCACCGGGCCCCCGGCTGCCCGACGGGGAGGGCATGGCCGCGCGGCTGGTGGACTTCGCGCGCGAGCTGCGCGGAGAGGGGGTCAAGGCCGGCACCAGCGAGCTGCTCGACGCCTTCGCCGTCCTCGATGAGGTGTCGTGGACCGACCGCGACGCCTTCCGCGAGGCGCTGGCCGCCACGCTGGCCAAGTCCCAGGAGGACCGGCGTATCTTCGCGCTGGTCTTCGAGCGCTTCTTCTTCCGCGCCGCCGAGACGGCCGCCGTGCGCGAGGGGGTGCGCGAGCAGGACGGCGACGAGGCCCGGGATGGCGACAGCCTCCGGGAGCAGGCCGGCGAGCTCGACCTGGAGATGCTGCGCCGGCAGATCGCCCGGGCTCTCCAGCAGGGCGACGAGGGCGCGATGCGCGATCTGGCCCGCCTGGCCATCGCCGCCTTCGGGCGCCGGGGCGAGGGCTCGGGGGTCGTCGGCGTCGACGTGCAGCGCATCCGTCGCCAGCTCGGCCTGCACGCCGAGCCCCAGCGCGAGCTGGACCCCGAGGACCCGCGTGCCGCGGGCCTGCCCCGCGACGGGATGCGCCGCTTCGAGAGCCTGCTGCGCCGCGAGCTCGAGCGCGCGCAGATCGAGCGCACCGAGGCGCTGCCGCCCTCCCGGCCCCTCAACGAGCTCGACCGAGCGCTGCCCTCCGGCCCGCTGGCCGACCTCGCCGCCGTGCACCGCGTGGTCGCCCAGCTCAAGCGCCGGCTGAAGACCCAGGGCTCCGAGCACCGCGGCGCGCGGCGGCGCACGCACGTGGACATCCGGCGCACCATGCGCGCCTCGCTGCAGACCGGCGGAGTGCCCGTGGTGCTCAAGGAGCGCCCGGTGCGGCCCCGGCGCCCCGAGATCTACGTCCTGTGCGACGTCTCCACCTCGGTGACCAGCGCCTCGGTGTTCTTCCTCTCGGTACTGCACGCGCTGCACGACGCGTTTCGCAAGATGCGCTCGTTCGTGTTCATCGAGCGCATCAGCGAGGTGACCGACGTCTTCGAGCGCGAGCGCGACTTCAAGGCGGTCAGCGAGGCCATCGGTCGCGACGCCGGGGTGGCAGACATCTCCGGCTACACCGATTACGGCCGCGTGTGGAGCGAGTTCCACGAGCAGGTGGCCGACGACCTCCACCGCCGCGCGACGGTCATCGTGCTGGGCGACGCGCGCACCAACGGGCGCGACCCGCGCGCCGACCTCTTCGCGTCCATTGCCGCGCAGGCCGGCCGGACCTTCTGGCTCAACCCCGAGCCGCGGCTGTACTGGAACTACGGCGACTCGGTCATCAGCGCCTACGAGCGCCACTGCCGCGCGTTCGAGTGCTGGACCACCCGTCACCTCGAGGACTTCGTCGAGGCGCTGGCGCGGCCGGGATCGACGAGGCCCGACTCGTCACGGGGGTGATGGGCGCCG
>JACCTJ010000034.1 GCA_013812485.1 Thermoleophilaceae bacterium | reverse complement strand
CGGCCCATGAAGCGCTTGATCGAGAAGACGGTGTTCTCGGGGTTGGTGACGGCCTGGCGCTTGGCGACCGCGCCGACGAGGCGCTCGCCGCCCTGCGTGAACGCGACGACCGAGGGCGTGGTGCGCGCGCCCTCGGCGTTCTCGACCACGCTCGGCTCGCTGCCGTCGAGCACGGCCATGCACGAGTTCGTGGTGCCGAGGTCGATGCCGATGGTCCTTGCCATGTGATGCTCCCTCTGTCTCTAAGTCGTTTGAACGGTTCGCCTAAAATCTAAGCCGTTATATAGCAGATCGGTCGAGACACGTTAGCGGAGAAGCGGAGATGCGCCTGTCGCCTTAGACTGCCTCCCGTGATCGCCGGGGCACATACGATCGTCTTCGCCGAGGACGCGGGGGCCGCCCGCGCCTTCTTCCGCGAGGTTCTCGGCCTCCCATCGGTCGACGCGGGAGAGGGATGGCTGATCTTCGAGCTGCCGCCGACCGAGCTCGCGTGCCATCCCGGCCCCGGGTGGGGACGAGCAGTCGGCCAGCAGGAGTTATTCCTCATGTGCCACGACGTGCACAGCACCGTCGAGGAGCTCGAGGCCAAGGGCGTGGAGTTCGTCACGCCGATCGCCGACGAGGGGTACGGGCTCGTCACCCGCTTCAAGGTCCCCGGCGCGGGGGAGCTGGGGCTCTACGAGCCAAGGCACCCGAGCCCGCTGGCCGAGTTCGCCGACGGCTGAGTGCCGCCGGTCGCCTGTCGCGCGCGCGAGCGCGGCAGGCGGTCAGCTGGAGCCCACGCGGCTGCGGCCGTACGGGCACATCCGCCGCAGCGGACACTCGCCGCAGCGCGGAGCGCGGGCCGCGCAGGTCCTCCGGCCGTGGCGCAGCAGCGCCGTGTGAAGCTCGTAGGCGTCGCCGGGGTCTCCGGCGGCGAGGCGGGTGAGCTCGTCGTGGGCCTCCTCGAGCGGAGCATCGGGCCGAAACAGCCCGAGCCGCCCGCCCACCCGAAAGACGTGGGTGTCGACCGGCACGTCGGGCTGCCCGAACGAGAACAGCAGCACGCAGGCCGCGGTCTTGCGCCCGACGCCCGGAAGCGCGACCAGGAAGTCGCGAGCCTCAGCCAGCGCCGCCTGCTGCATCCACCCGAGGTCGTCGCCCCCGATGGCGCGGAGCATCTCCTGAATGCGGCCGGCCTTGGTCTTCGAGAGCCCGCCGGGCCTGATCGCCTCCTCGACGCGTTCGAGCGGCGCCTCTCTCACCTGCGGCCACCCGCCCGGGAACCACTCCCGCAGCCGCGCATAGGCGACGTCGCGGTTGCGGTCGTTGGTGTTCTGCGAGAGCACGGTCAGGACGAGCTCGTCGACCGGCGCGCCGTGCGGGTTGAGGACCGGCCGCCCGTAGGCGGCGCGGAGGCGATCGCGAACCGTCCGCATGCGGCGGCGGTCCGGGCGCCGCCAGGCCTGCTTCATCTGCTTCGCGGCGATCGTCTGCTCCTCCGGTCGCGTCGAGGAGGCCGTGATATCAAGCGCGGGTGGCGAGCGAGCTCGAGATGTCCGTCGTTGAGCACCGAGCCGAGGTCGCGGGCGTGCCGGTCCTCTGGCGCGAGGCGCCGTGGCCCGAGCCGGGGAGCGCGCCCGTCCTCTATCTCCACGGCAACCCGACCGACGGCGACGACTTCCTCCCCTTCCTCGCGCGCACGGGAGGCATCGCCCCCGACCTCCCGGGCTTCGGCCGCTCGGGCAAGGCCTCTACCTTCGACTACTCGATCGACGGCTACGCGACCTGGCTCGAGGCCTTCGTCGACCACCTCGAGCTCGAGCGGTTCTCGCTTGTGGTACACGACTGGGGCGGCGTCGGCCTGGCACTCGCCCAACGGCGTCCGCCCGCGATCGAGCGGCTCGTGCTCTCGAACTGCGTGCCCCTGCTGCCGGGTTATCGCTGGCACCGCTGGGCGCGTATCTGGCGGACGCGAGTGGCGGGCGAGCTCGCGATGGGCTTGACCAACCGCTTCGCGCTTCGGCGCGCCCTGCGCGGGGCCTTCGTCACGCGTGGCCCGGCGGTCCGGGCGCTCGCCGACCGGGCGTGGAGCCACTTCGACCACGGCACCCAGCGGGCGGCGCTCCGGCTCTACCGATCGGCACCGCCGCACGTGCTCGAGGCTGCGGGGAGGCGGCTCGGGGAGGTGACCGCACCGGCACTCGTTGTCTGGGGCGAGCACGACCCCTACATCACGACCGATTTCGCGCACGCCTACGCCGAGGCCCTCGGCGGCCCGACGCGCGTCGAGGTGGTCGATGCCGGCCACTGGCCGTGGCTCGACCGCCCCGAGCTTGTGGAGGAGATCGTCGCCTTTCTCGGAGAAGGGCGGTGACGCCGAAGGTTCGCCCCCCTCCCCGGTAGGCTCCCGCCCCGTGAGCGCTCCGCGCGAGCCGAGCGACGGCACGAGGGCGCGGCCGCGTCGCTCCTCCGCCGTACCGGGGAGCGAGGATGGAGCCCGCCCACGTCGCGGCGGCTCCGCCGGGCGTACCGACCGCGAAGCCCGCTCGTCCGAGATGCGCGCGGTAGCGCGCCAGCGACTGATCGACTCGCGCCTGACGCCGAATACGATCTCCCTGACCGGCTTCGCGCTCAACCTCGGCGCCGCGGGACTGATCGTGGCCGAGTTGTTCGTGCTCGGCGCGATCGCCTTCGCGGTCGGCTCGGCCATGGATGCGCTCGATGGGCGCTACTCGCGCATGTCGGGCAAGGGGACGCACTTCGGCGCGTTTCTCGATTCGACGCTCGACCGCGTCGAGGAGGGCGTAGTGCTGGCCGCGGTCGGCGCCGTCTTCGCGGCGAACGGCGACGCGGTCGCGGTCGCCGCGACGATCATCGCCGTGCTCGGCTCGCTCATGGTCTCCTACACGCGCGCCCGCGCGGAGGCCCTGGGTCTCGAATGCAAGGTCGGGCTTGCCCAGCGGCCCCCGCGGGTGGTCATCCTCGGGATCGGCATCTTCTTCGCGGCCGGGGCCGGGCTCGGCGATTTCTCGCTGCTGGCGCCGGCCATCTACGCTCTGGCCGTGCTCACGTCGGTCACCGCCCTCCAGCGCGTCCTGCACGTCAGGACGAAGCTGCGCGAGGCGGGCGGCGTGTGAACGTCCTGTAAACGGGGGACCCAGAGGGTTCTCCTACGCCGCCGGAGACGCGACCCGCCCGGCCTGCGCCACGGCCTGCTCCAAGAAGGGACCATCTTCCAATGACCGTCGAGCACTCCACCAACGGAGCCTCCCGCTACGCCACCGAGAAGGTCCGCGTGGCCATCGTCGGCGTGGGCAACTGCGCCTCCTCGTTCGTCCAGGGCGTCGAGCACTACCGCCACGCCGACGCCGCCGAGCCGGTCCCGGGCCTCATGAACGTCGACCTGGGTGGCTACCACGTCGGCGACATCGAGTTCTCGGCCGCCTTCGACATCGACGCCGACAAAGTCGACAAGGACCTCTCCGAGGCGATCTGGTCCGGTCAGAACAACACGATCGAGTTCGCCGACGTTCCGCACCTCGACGTGCCCGTGCACCGCGGCATGACCCACGACGGGCTGGGCAAGTACCTCAAGGAGAAGATCGCCAAGGCGCTCGGCGAGACGGCCGACATCGTCGAGATCCTCCGCGAGACCAAGACCGACGTCGTCGTCTCCTACCTGCCGGTCGGCTCCGAGCTGGCCACCAAATGGTACGTCGAGCAGATCCTCGAGGCCGGCTGTGCGTTCGTCAACTGCATCCCGGTGTTCATCGCCAGCGAGGACTACTGGGGACGGCGCTTCGCCAAGGCCGGCCTCCCGATCGTCGGCGACGACATCAAGTCCCAGGTCGGCGCGACGATCGTCCACCGCCAGCTCGCGCGGTTGTTCGGCGACCGCGGAGTGAAGCTCGTGCGCACCTCACAGCTCAACGTCGGCGGCAACATGGACTTCTACAACATGCTCGAGCGCGAGCGGCTCGAGTCGAAGAAGATCTCCAAGACCAACGCCGTGACCTCCGTCGTGGGCCACGAGCTGCCGGCGGACGACGTCCACATCGGCCCCTCGGACTACGTGCCGTGGCTGACCGACCGCAAGTGGGCTCACATCCGCCTCGAGGGCGAGTCCTTCGGCGGCGTGCCGCTGACCGCCGAGCTCAAGCTCGAGGTCTGGGACTCGCCGAACTCGGCGGGGATCGTCATCGACGCCGTGCGCTGTTGCAAGCTGGCGCTGAACCACGGGATCGGCGGCCCGCTCGAGGGCCCGAGCTCGTACTTCATGAAGTCACCGCCCAAGCAGGTCCCGGACGCGGTCGCGCGCGAGGACACCGAGCGCTTCGTGGCCGAGCACGCGGGCGCGCCGAAGCTGCCGGGCGG
>JACCTJ010000031.1 GCA_013812485.1 Thermoleophilaceae bacterium | reverse complement strand
CGCACAACAGTGCGCTGATCCATACGGCGGCGCGTACGCGCGGGTACCCGGATCTGAAGGTGGACGGCCGCCCGGGCCGCTTGGGAGGAGCCGGCCGAGACGGGCCGCGAGGATCGGACTGCGGGGTTGTCATGGCGACCTCCTTCTCGCGGCCACGCCGAGACCTGGACGCTGGGGCTCGGGTCGGAAGATACGCCTCGCGGCGGCGGAGGGCAAGCGCCGCGGGCGCTCAGCGACCCCGGGCGACGAGGAACGTCCCCGCCACGAGCAACACCACCCCGACGATGCGCTGCCAGGACAGCGGGCGGGCCTCGAGCCCAAGCACCCCCAAACGGTCGATGACGATCGAGGTCGTGAGCTGGCCGGTGACCGTGGCCGCGGTGACCGCCCCGGCCCCGAGCGTGCGCACGGTGATGAGCGCGGTCGTGACGTAGACCGCGCCGAGCAGCCCGCCCGTGAGATACACCCAGCTCAGGCTCCGAGCCCCTCCCACGCCGCCGAAGCCGCCGGCGATGAGCAGGGTGATGGCCACGAGCGCCGCGGTGCCGACGGCGAAAGAGATCGAGGCCGCGGCGAGCGGAGAGGCGATCGAGCGCCCGAGCGTCGAGTTGATCGGCGCCTGGAGGGCGATGAAGCCCCCGGCCACGACCGTGAAGGCGATGGCGATGCCCTGGTTATCCAAGGCGATCCACGATCCGCGGCGTGGCGGCGGCGCGCGCCCGGCTCACTTGGCCTCGAGCCAGTTGGCGCCGGTGCCGAGGTCGACCGCGAGCGGCGGGTCGAGCGCGAAGGCGTCGGCCATCTCGCGCCGCACGATCTCTGATGCCGCGGGGATCTCCTCCTCCGGCGCCTCGAACAGCAGCTCGTCGTGGATCTGGAGTACCAGGCGCGTGGCCAGGCCGGCCTCGCGCAGGGCGCGGTGGCAGCGCACCATCGCCACCTTGATGATGTCGGCGGCCGTGCCCTGGATGACGGTGTTGACGGCCAGCCGCTCACCCAGCAGCTGCGTCTGGCGCTGGCGCGCGCGCAGCTCGGGGATGCGGCGGGCACGCCCGAACAGCGTGGTCACGTAGCCGTCGTTGAGCGCTTGGGCGATGGTGTCGCGGATGAAGTCGCGCACGCGTGGGAAGCGGCCGAGGTAGCGGTCGATGAACTCCTGCGCCTCGTCCTGGGGGATCTGGAGGCGGTCGGCGAGCCCGTAGGCCGACAGCCCGTAGACGATCCCGTAGTTGATCATCTTGGCCCGGTCGCGCTGGCGCTTGTCGACGCGGTCGAGCGGGATGGCGAACATCTCCGCGGTGGTGGCGGTGTGGATGTCCTCGCCGCGCTTGAAGATCTCCTTGAGGACGTCCTCGCCGGCGATGTGGGCGAGCACCCGCAGCTCGACCTGGGAGTAGTCGGCCGACAGCAGCCGCGTGCCCGGCGGAGCGACGAAGCAGGCCCGGATCTCCCGGCCGGTGTCCGAGCGCACGGGAATGTTCTGGAGGTTGGGATTGGTGCTCGAGAGCCGCCCGGTGGCGGCGATCGTCTGGTTGAAGGTGGTGTGCAGGCGCCCGTCGCGCGGATCGATCAGCTCGGGCAGGGCGTCGAGGTAGGTGTTCTTGAGCTTCGTGAGCTCGCGCCACTCCTCGACCTTGGCGACGATCGGGTGCTCGTCGCGGATGGCCCCGAGCACACGCGCGTCGGTCGAGAAGCCGGTCTTCCCGCGGCGCTTGCGCGACAGGCCGAGCTTGACGAACAGGACCTCGGCGAGCTGCTGGGGCGAGCCGATCGTGAACTCCTCCCCCGCGAGCTCGTGGACCTCGCGCTCGAGCGCCGCGATCTGCTCCTCGAAGCGCGCGCCGATCTCCCCGAGCTGGGCGACGTCGAGGGCCACGCCGGTCCCCTCCATGGCCACGAGCACCTCGACGAGCGGCAGCTCGACCTCGGCGAAGAGGCGCTCGAGGCCGCGCTCGGCCAGCTCGGCCCGCTGGCGCTCGGCCAGGGCGCGGGCGGCGATCGCCCGCTCGGCGAGCGCGTCCCCGTCATCGGCCCGGACGCCGACCCCCTGCTCGGCGGTGAGCTCCTCGAGCGGGTAGACGCGACGGGCGGGGTCGAGCAGGTAGGCCGCGACCATGGTGTCGTGCTCGAGCACGATCGCTGAGCCCTGAAGCGGGGCGCCGGGGACGACCGCGGGTGGTGGATCGAGCGTGGCGATCGCCTTCCAGTCGTGGGCGACGACCGGACGATCGCCCCAGGCCAGCTCCAGCGCGGCGACGGCCTCAGCCTCGCCGGTCAGGACCTCCTCGCCACCGGCGTAGGCGGCGAAGCGCAGCGGAAGGTGGGCGGCGGCGGGCGGTGGCGCGGGTGGGGTCGCGGCCCCGGGCAGAGCTTCGAAGGGTTCGAGCGTCTCCACGAGCGTGGGCTCGCCGGCGTCGTCGATGAGCTCCGGCGCAACGGGATCATCCGGCATCGCGATGTCCACCGCCGGCGCGTCGATCGCCTCCTCGCCGGGCGCCACCGGCCGCTCACAGGCCAGCGTGGCCAGCTCTCCCCGCAGTGCCGTCAGCTCGGCCACGGGCACCTCGACCGCCCGGGCCCGTACCTCTACCTCAGCCCGCTCGGCCGGCGCCGCCTCCGCCCCCTCACCGAGCGCCTCCTCGAGCCGGCGCAGCGGATCGCGGAGCTCGAACTCCCGGAAGACCGAGCGCAGACGCGAGCGGTCGGGCTCCTCGGCCGCGGTCTCCCCCAGGTCGACGTCGACCTCGACGTCGCGGTTGGCGGTGGCGAGCTGCTTCGACACCCGGGCGTCGTCGGCGTGGTCGACCAGGTTCTGCTTGCGCTTCGCACCGGAGATCTCGTCGACGCTGGCGAGCACCGTCTCGAGGTCACCGAAGCGCTGCAGAAGCTGCGAGGCGGTCTTGTCGCCGATACCCGGGACGCCGGGAATGTTGTCCGAGGTGTCGCCCTTCAACCCGTAGAAGTCGGGGATCAGCTCGGGAGGGATCCCGTAGCGCTCGATCACCGTCTCGCGCTCGTAGAGCTTCGTATCGGTGATGCCGCGGCTCGTGGCCATGACGCTCACGCCCGGCTCGACGAGCTGGAGGGCGTCGCGATCGCCGGTGACGATGGTCACGTCGAAGCCCTGCTCGCGCGCGCGGCGGGCGAGCGTGGCGATCACGTCGTCGGCCTCGTAGCCCTCCTTGTCGACCATCGGCACCCGCAACGCCGTCAGCACCTCCTTGACGAGGGACACCTGACCGTTGAACTCAACCGGGCTGGCGGAGCGGTTGGCCTTGTAGTCGGAGTACTCAGCGGCCCTGAAGGTCTGTCGCGACACGTCGAAGGCAACCACTAGGTGGGTCGGCGCCTCGTCGCGCAAGACGTTGATGAGCATGGACGTGAAGCCGTAGACGGCGTTGGTCGGCTGGCCGGTGGTGGTGGAGAAGTTCTCAACCGGAAGCGCGAAGAAGGCCCGATAGGCCAGCGAGTGACCGTCGAGCAGCAGCAGCCGCGGTCGCTTCGCGGCAGCGGCGACAACCGAGCCGTCCGTCGTCGTGACCACAGCCGAACTCTAGTCTTGACCGACGACATCGATGACGGGAGAGCTCATGGCGCCTCAGCCCGACGGCGTACCCAGCGACTGGCCAGACGCAGCCGCAACTCTGCATGACCGGTTGGGTATCGACATCACCGAAGCCGGCCCGCAGCGAGTCGTCGCCACGATGCCGGTCGAGGGGAATCGGCAGCCATTCGGGCTGTTGCACGGCGGGGCGTCTTGCGTGCTGGCCGAGACCTTGGGGTCGATCGGCGCCAATCTGCACGCGCAGCCGAGCGCGGTCGCGGTCGGTGTGGACATCAACGCCACCCACCACCGACCGGTGATCGAAGGAGTGGTGACGGGTGTCGCGACGCCGATCCACCTGGGCAGGAAGATCGCCTGCTACGAGATCGTCGTCACCGACGAGCAGGGCCGTCGAGTCTGCACCGCGCGGCTCACCTGCCAGCTGATACCGGCCACGGAGGGCTTATGAGGCGTTGTGCGCCCGCCTCATCAGCCGGCGCGTCGCCACCACGTTGGTTGCGACCGGCTTCGCGGCGAGCGGCGTGCCGAGTTTCGCCCGCAAGCTCGCCACTGTGGTGGCTCGCACGACGGCGACCTGCGTCAGTCCGAGCCGAGCCAGGAAGCGGTTGGAGTCGCGGGCACCCGCGGCGACTGACGCCATGACGTGGGTGGTGTCCTTCTCGTCAGCCCAGTCGGCGGCCGTCTCGAGCAGCGACTTGCCCACCCCGCGCCGGCGATGCCCCGACAAGACGTGCAGATAGCCCACATAGACGGCGTCCTCGTCGTGGATCGGCGAGATCGCGGCCCGCCGGAGATGGGCAACCCCAACCGGCACCTCGTCGACGAGCGCCACGACCAGCCGTTCACACGGGTCTGCCTGCAGACGATGAACTGCCCGCTGCACCCGCTCCGTCGGGGAGGCGTCAGGGGTACGCCGGTCGGGTTCGGAGGTGAAGTCGGTCCAGATCGCGCGCAAGGCGTCGGCGTCCTCGGGCACTGCGTCCCGGACGACCACGGCGGCTCTGCTCATGTGCCCTCACTTCTCGTCGGCTTCGGGTCGAAGTCGTTAGGCTCCAATTCCGAGGTGCACCGTCACCCTACGACGGTCCTTTCACCGAAGACCAGCCCAGTCAGACATTTCACCCTCGGTAGTTGAGCACTTACCTCGGAAGGAGGCTGGCGGCAGTGTTTCGCGGAGCCGGCACGGTCGTCAACGTCGCGACCGTGCTCGTCGGTTCCGGGCTCGGCGTTCTCCTCGGACATCGCCTGCCGCAACGCACCCGCGACGTCGTCACCGACGCCCTCGGGCTTGTCACGTTGTTGGTCGCCGCCCTCTCTGCCCTCGCCGTCACCGATGCCTCGCTCGAGACGGCCGTCGGGACCTCTGCCCCCGTGCTGATCGTCCTCGGGTCCCTGCTGATCGGAGGCATTGCTGGATCCCTGCTGCAGGTCGAGGCAGGGCTGGAACGCTTCGGCGGCTGGCTGCAGCTGCGAATGGCAAGGTCGTCTGACTCGGTCGAGCGTCGCCGCTTCATCGAAGGCTTCCTGGCCGCCTCGCTGCTGTTCTGCGTGGGACCGCTGACCATCTTGGGTTCGCTGTCAGACGGGCTCGGCAACGGCGCTGACCAGTTGATCCTCAAAGCCACCCTCGATGGGTTCGCCGCGATCGCGTTCGCGTCGTCGTTCGGCTGGGGCGTTGCCGCCTCGGCGCTCACGGTCGGCGTGGTGCAGGGGACGCTCACGCTCGTGGGGTCAGTGCTGGGTCAGGTGTTGCCGCCGTCGCATGTCGCTGCTTT
>JACCTJ010000027.1 GCA_013812485.1 Thermoleophilaceae bacterium | reverse complement strand
GCGGAACGGTTCGAGGCTGACCTCCGCCCCGGTGACATCTGCGGCCGGCTCGGTGGGGACGAGTTCGTCATAGCGCTCCCCAAGAGCAATGCGCAGGAGGGCGAGGCGATCTTCGAGCGGCTGCGTGTCACGGTTGCCCTACTCGAGTTCGACCCGGTGCACATTCCCGTGACGATCAGCGCGGGGATGGCCCGTTTTCCCTTCGACGCGCCGACGGCCACCGAGCTCCTCGCGCTGGCCGACCAAGCGCTCTACCGCGCGAAGATGTCGGGAAGAGACCGCTGCGTCGTCTACTCGCCTGACCTGGCGAGCGACGAGACGAAACGGGTTCATGAGCGTAACCTGCGCACCAGCGTTGAGGCCCTGGCTCGAGCGGTCGACACCCGCAACGGGTACACGTATCTCCACTCCCAGGCGGTCGCCCACTACGCGAACGGCCTGGGCGAGAGGCTGGGTCTCACGGGGCAACGCCTCGAGATGCTCCGGGTGGCGGCGATCCTCCACGACGTGGGCAAGATTGGGGTCCCCGACGCCATCCTTTGGAAGAAGACGCCGTTGACGCCCTCCGAGATCGCGACCATACGCTGTCACTCCGAGCTCGGCCACAAGATCCTCACCGGTCTCGGCGTTCCGGAGATTCCGTCTTGGGTCCTTCACCTGCACGAGCGCTACGACGGCCAGGGGTATCCCGAGGAGCTGGCGGCGGAGGAGATTCCGTACGAGAGCCGCATCCTCGCGGTCGCGGATGCGGTCGACGCCATGACCTGCCCCCGCATCTATCGCGTGCCGCTCACTCCGACCGAGGCGCTCGAGGAGCTCGAGAGCGGCGCCGGCAGCCAGTTCGACCCCTCGATCGCGAGCGCGATGATCGAACTGGTGCGCGAAGGCACGCTGGTGCTCTCGAGCGGCGACGACCAGACGGAACGCCACGAGGCGATCGGCCGGACTCGCGGCGGAGTCGCTGCGCGAAAGGGGTAAGAGTAGGAGAGACCCTGCTCGACGGGCACAGAAGGTCGTCGAGGCTAGACTGCCCCCCGCCATGGCCGACGCCAAACGACCATCCCTAGTCGTCGAGGAACGCCCCGAGCTCGGCTCGCGTCCCTCGCGCCGCCTGCGCCGCGCCGGCTGGATCCCGGGCATCGTCTACGGCGTCGGCGCGGACCCCGTGGCCTTCAAGGTCGGCGAGCGCGACCTGCGCATCGCGCTCCAGAACCCCTCGGCCGTGCTCGACCTCAAGGTCGGGGGCGGCAAGACGCTCCCGGTCATCGTCAAGGACGAGCAGCGCCACCCCGTTCGTGACGACGTCGTGCACATCGATCTGCTCCAGGTCAACCTCAGCGAGACGATCCATTCCACCGTTTCGGTCGAGCTCGAGGGAGCCGACGAGGCGCCGGGCGTGACCGAGGGCGGGGTCCTCGAGCACGTCACCCGCGAGCTCAACATCGAGGCGCTGCCCACCGACATCCCCGAGTACGTCGTCGTCGACGTCTCGCAGATGGAGGCCGCCGACACCCTCTCCCTGTCGGTTGTCGTGCCGCCCGAAGGCGTGACCTTCCTCGATGACCCCGAGGAGACCGTGATCGCCACGATCACCATCCCGAGCCAGGTCGAGCTGCCCGAAGAGGTCGAGGAGGAGACGGCGATCGTCGGCGAGGAGGCCGCCGTGACCGACGTCCCGGCCGAGGGCGAGGGTCAGCCCTCCGGCGGTGCGCCCACCCAGGGCGAGGCCGGCGAGGGCCGGGGGTCCTCGACTCCCTGAGCCTCCTGCGACGCGGCGGCGCACGCGGCGCCGGAGCGGCCGGACGCGAGCGAGAGGGAGGACGGGTGGACTGGCTCGTGGTCGGCCTGGGCAACCCGGGCGATCGCTACGCCGGCACCCGTCACAACGTCGGCTTCGAGGTAGCGCGCGCCCTGGCCGAGCGCTGGGAGCTCCCGCGCGCGCGCAAGCGCTACGCCGGCCTCTACACCGACGGCCGAAGCGGCCCGGGCGGCCCTCGCGTCGGCGTGCTGTTGCCGCAGACGTTCATGAACGACGCGGGTCGCTCGGCCGGGCCGGCGCGCGGAGCCCTCGGCGTCGAGCTCGAGCGGATCGTGGTCGTCCACGACGAGATCGACCTGCCCTTCGGAGAGGTGAGGACGCGGCTCGGAGGAGGGCTCGCCGGCCACAACGGGCTCAAGTCGCTCAAGCGGGAGCTCGGCTCGCCCGAGTTCCATCGCGTGCGGGTCGGGGTCGACCGGCCGGACTCGACCGATCCGGAGATCGTGGCCGGCTACGTGCTCGGACGGTTTCGGGAGTCGCGCGATGAGGTCGCAGAGCTGATCGAGCGAGCGGCGCGGGCGACCGAGGACCTGGTCTCGCTAGGCTCGGCTCCGTGACCACGCTTACGATCCGTAACTACACCGACCCCACGTGCCCGTGGGCGTTCTCGGCCGAGCCGGCGCGCTGGAGCCTGCTCTGGCTCTACGGCGACCAGATCGAGTGGCAGCCCCGCATGGTCGTCCTCTCCGAGAGCCCCGACGACTACCTGGCCGAGGACTTTACGCCCGCTCGCCAGTCCGGGGCGCTACACACGATCCAGCGGCGCTTCGGGATGCCGATCGACCCCGGCGAGCGACCGCGCATGCTCGCCAGCGTCATCCCCTGCCGCGCCGTCGTGGCCGCCCGCCTGCACGCCCCGGAGCTCGAGCGCGGACTGCTGCGGCGGCTGGCCGTGTGCGGCATGGCCGGCGAGCTCATCGACGATCCCGAGGTCATCGCCCGCATCGCCGGAGAGGTCGGGCTCGATCCCGAGCTCCTCGCCGCCTGGATGGACGACCCGGCCGTCGAGGACGCCCTCAGGGCCGACCAGGCCGCCGCCCGAGACCCTTCCGACGCCGCGCTCGCTCTCGACCACAAGCTCGCCGACTCCGAGGACGGCCGGCGCTACACGTGCCCCAGCTACGAGGTCTTCCGCAACGGAGACGGCGGCGAGCTCGATCTCCCCGGCTTTCAGCCGCTCGCGACCTACGAGGCGGCGATCGCCAACCTCGCGCCGGAGATCGAGCGCCGCGCGACGCCCGAGTCGGTCGAGGACGTGCTGGCCTGGGCCGGGGAGTCGCTCGCGACGGCGGAGGTGGCGGCGGTGTCCGGGATCGACCTGCTCGAGGCGCGCGAGCAGCTGGCCCGGGTAGCGCACGGCACGCCCGTCGGCGCCGACGGCTACTGGTCGTTGCCCGGCTGAGCCGAGGCCGGCGCCAGACCCATCCGCAGCGCGCCCGCGGCCTCGAGCATGGCCGCCCGGGCGGCAGGCAGGAAGGCGGTCAGGTTGGCGAACCCGTGGATGAGCCCCGGGTGGCGGCGCACGGCCGCGGGCACGCCGGCCGCCCGCAGCGCCACGGCGTAGGCCTCTCCCTCGTCGCGGAGCGGGTCGAAGCCGGCGGTCGCGATGTAGGCGGGCGGCAGCCCGGCGAGGTCGTCAGCCAGCAGTGGCGAGGCCCGCGCATCGTTCACGGCGTGGTCGCCCGGCAGGTAGTGGTCGCGGTACCAGTCCATGTCGGCCTCCTCCAGGTAGAAGCCCTCGGCGAAGCGCCGGTAGGAGGGATGCTTGACCGACAGGTCGATCACCGGGTAGATCAAGAGCTGCATCGCGG
>JACCTJ010000361.1 GCA_013812485.1 Thermoleophilaceae bacterium | reverse complement strand
CCCGGCGCCCCGGCTCCAGGTACCACCCCCCGGGCCGCCGGCGACGGCAGGGACGGCACGGACGGGCGACCCGACCGCGAGCCCGCCGGCGTCTCCGATACCGACCGCGAGCCCGCTCCCGATAACGGCCGCGATCGCGGCGGCATCGCCCCGCCCGGGGTGGAGACCGAGACCGGCGCCGGGCTCGCCGCCAGCGCTCCGCCCGAGACGGCCGGGCGCTCCGACACGGTGCTCGAGAGCCCCCCGCCGCCACCCCTGCTCGACGACTCGAGCGCCGATGTCGACGCCGCGGGTCCAAGCGCCTCGGCCGTCGACGAGGACGACGAGCGCACCCGCGGTCGCAACAAGGTCATCGCCTTTCTGATCGCCTCGTGGGCGGAGCTCCAGCGGGTGCAGTGGCCGACGCGGCAGCAGACCACCACGCTGACCGGGATCGTGCTTGGCTTCGTCGTCATCATGGGCGCCTACCTCGGCGCGCTCGACGCAGTCTTCTCGCGGCTCATCCAGCTCATCATCTGAGCCCGTCGCCACTCTCCGACCCACCCTCTTAGACTGGAAGACCCATGTTTCGCTGGTATGCCATCAACACCTACTCCGGGCACGAGAACAAGGTCAAGCACAACCTCGAGCACCGGGTGACCTCGCTCGGCCAGCAGAGCCACGTGCGCCAGATCGTCATCCCCATGGAGCAGATCTCGGAGATGAAGGACGGCCAGAAGGTCCAGACCGAGCGCCGCACCATGCCCGGCTACGTGCTCGTGAACATGAACCTGAACGAGGACTCCTGGGGCCTAGTCAAGAACACGCCCGGAGTCACGGGCTTCGTCGGCGCCTCCAACAAGCCGGTTCCGCTCAACCAGGTCGAGATCGACCGCCTGCTGCACCGCGAGAGCGCTGAGCGCCCGCGGGCGCGTGCCCAGTTCACGATCGGCGAGACCGTCAAGGTCGTCTCCGGTCCCCTGTCGGACTTCTCCGGGGAGATCTCCGAGGTCAACGAGGACGCGGCGCGACTCAAGGTGCTGGTGTCGATCTTCGGCCGGGAGACGCCCGTGGAGGTCGGCTTCGACCAGGTCAAGAAGGTCTAAGCTCCTCCGCTGCTCATGGCCAAGAAGGTCCTCACCCTCATCAAGCTCCAGGTCCCCGGTGGCCAGGCCAACCCGGCACCGCCGGTCGGTCCCGCCCTGGGCCAGCACGGGGTGAACATCATGGAGTTCACCAAGGCCTTCAACGCCCAGACCCAGGACGAGGCGGGACGGATCACCCCGGTCGAGATCACGGTCTACGAGGATCGCTCCTTCACCTTCATCACCAAGACGCCGCCAGCCGCGGTGCTCATCAAGGAGGCGGCGGGGATCGAGAAGGGATCGGCCGAGCCGCACCGCGAGAAGGTCGCCCGCATCAGCCAGGACCAGGTGCGCGAGATCGCTCAGACCAAGCTCCAGGACCTGAACGCCCGCGATCTCGACCAGGCGGCGAAGATCATCGCCGGGACGGCGCGCTCGATGGGCGTCGAGGTCGGAACCTGATGGCCAAGCACGGCAGGCGCTACCGCGACCAGCTAGCCAAGATCGACCGCGAGCGCGAGTACTCGCCATCCGAGGCGATCGGGCTGATCAAGGAGATCCAGTCGGCGAAGTTCTCGGAGACGGTGGAGACCCACGTTCGCACCGGGCTCAACGTCCGCCACGCCGACCAGCAGCTGCGCGGGACGATCTCCCTGCCCAACGGGCTCGGCAGGGACGTCACCGTAGCGGTCTTCGCCAAGGGCGACAAGGCGCGCGAGGCCGAGGAGGCCGGCGCCGACGTGGTCGGCGAGGAGGACCTGGCCGAGCGGATCCAGGAGGGCTTCACCGACTTCGACATCGCCATCGCCACGCCAGACCTGATGCCGATCGTCGGCCGCCTCGGCCGGGTGCTCGGGCCGCAGGGCAAGATGCCGAACCCGCGCGTCGGCACCGTGACCCAGGACGTGGGCCAGGCCGTGTCGGAGGCCAAGGCCGGCCGCGTCGAGTACCGCACCGACCGCTCGGCCATTCTCCACCTGCCGATCGGCAAGACCGATTTCGAGGAGCATGCGCTGCTCGAGAACTACGCCGCCTTCATCGAGGAGCTGATGCGGGCCAAGCCGGCGGCGGCGAAGGGCCGCTATCTGCAGTCGATCACCCTGACCACGACGATGGGCCCGGGCGTGCGCGTCGATCCCTCGCGCACCCGCAATATCGTCGACGAGACCGCGGCGCTAGCCTAGGCCACCGAACCAGCGAAGCGCCCGAGACCTTCGGCGGGCGGCGCCGCGAGCGCGCCGCACGGTAAGCCCGAAGCAGGCGGATCGGATCTCCGTGCCCGCCCGGGTGCGCCGGCCCTGCCGCTCCTCGGACGCAGGACGAACCGGAGACGCCGAGATGAACAGAGACGAGAAGGCCGCGGTCATCGACGACATGGCGCGCGAGATCGACGCCGCGGAGACCATCTTCGTCGTCGACTATCGCGGCATCTCCGTGAAGCAGTCCGCCGACCTGCGCGGCCGCCTCGGTGCGGCCGACGCCAGCTTCCGCGTCGTCAAGAACCGCCTGGGCCTGCGCGCCGCCGACCAGGCCGACGCCGAGGGCCTCAAGCCCATGCTCGAGGGCCCGACCGCGCTCACCTTCGTTCGCGGCGACGCCGCGCTGGCCGCCAAGGAGCTGGCCGCCTTCCGGCGCGAGAACGGCCTGCTCGTCTTCAAGGGCGGCACGATGAACGGCGACGCGCTGAGCGCCGACGACGTGGAGGCGATCTCCCGTCTACCGGCCCGCGACATCCTCTACGGCCAGCTCGTCGGCGTCGTGGCCTCGCCCGTCACCGGCCTCGTGCGTGGGCTCGCCGGGCTCATCTCCGGCGTCGCGCGCCAGCTCCAGCAGATCCAGGAGCAGGGACTCGTGGGCGGCGGCGGCGGCGAGGCGACGGGCGGCGACGCCGCCGAGCCACCCGAGCCGGCTGCCGAGGCACCCGGCGACCCCGTCTCGGAGGCTGCGGCCGCCGAGGAGGAGTCCGCCGACGGCGACGAGGCGGCCGCCGAAAGCGCGACCGAGAAATAGAGCCCCGCGGGGGCGATACGAAGAGCGAAGGAGGGCCCATGGCCACCAGCACCGAAAAATGGATCGACGAACTGAAGGGCATCTCGGTGCTCGAGCTGTCCGAGCGCATCAAGGCTCTCGAGGAGGAGTTCGGCGTCTCGGCGACGGCCGTGGCGCCCGCGGCCCCGCCCGGCGCTGGCTCCGGCGCGGCCGACGCCGCTCCGGTCGAGGAGGAGTCGACAACCGTTGACGTCGTCCTCACCGGACCCGGTGACAAGAAGATCCAGGTCATCAAGGTCGTGCGCGCGGCGACCGGCCTCGGTCTCAAGGAGGCCAAGGCCCTCGTCGACGAGGCGCCGAAGCCCGTCAAGGAGGGCATCGAGCGCGAGGAGGCCGACAAGCTCAAGGCGGACCTCGAGGAGGCCGGTGGGAGCGTCGAGGTCAAGTAGCTCCAGCGGGCGCGGCCGGTCGCGCCCGGGCGCGCCCGCCACCCTCGCGGCACGACTGCCGTCTGACGAACTCGATAGGTTCCGGCCGGATAGGTGGCGCCCTCTCACGGGAGAGTCGAGGGCGCTGCGCCGGAGCCGTCCCAACGCGAACAGAGAGCCCGTCATCGAGCCCTCGATCTCCACGTCACGACGGGTCCTCGTCCTGTCCGCCGACCTCGGGGAAGGCCATGACTCGGCCGCCCGGGCCCTGGCCGCCGGACTGACCGACGAGCATCCGAGGACCCACGTCGTGGTCGCCGACGGCCTCGCCGCGCTCGGTCCGTTCCTCCAGCGGATGATTCGCGACGGCTCCTGGTTCCAGTTTCGCCGGGTGCCGTGGGTCTTCGGCATCGTCTACGCGCTCCTGATGGGGTTCGCGCCCGTGCGGCGGTGCGCTCAAGCCTTCCTCTATCGGGTCGGCGCCAAGGGGCTCCTCCGCCTGATCGAGTCGCACGCGCCCGATGTGGTCGTGTCCACCTACCCGGGCATCAACCCGGTCCTCGGTCGCCTGCGCCGGGGCGGCCGGCTGCGCGCGCCGGTCTGCACCACGATCCTCGATTTGGCGAGCCTCGAGTTCTGGGCCCATCCCGGCATCGACCTCCATCTCGTCATGCACCACGGCTCGAACCGGCACATCGAGGAGCTCGCGGG
>JACCTJ010000357.1 GCA_013812485.1 Thermoleophilaceae bacterium | reverse complement strand
GAGAGGCCTCGGAACTCCCCCGGGCGCTCCTCGTCCGACGGCTCGCCAGCCTGCGGCGGCCCCCGGTCGCGAGCGGGACTTCGGGGCAGCCGCTCCGCCGGCCTCGGGCGCGCGGCGCCAGTCCCCGGCCTCGGAGGCCGCCTTCTCATCTCCAGGGGCGACGGGCCCTCCTTCTCATCGTGCGAGACGATCGCCGCATTCGGACCCCGATCGCCACCGGCACCCCTCGCCGCGTCAGGCTCGCCATCCGGGCCGGAGGCGCTCGCACCTAGCCGACGTGCATCTCGCCGCGCGATCTGGGAGCTCACAACGGCAGCGACGCCTGACCGTCCTCCCCCGACCGCACCGCCGCCCCCGCCCCCTCCTCGAGCACCCGAACGCGCCCCTGGAACACCCCCGGATCGAGAAATGCCCTCAACAGCCGCTCGTGCACGCGGTGGCGCAGCTCCTGCGCCTCGTGGCGGATCGTCTCGGCGTAGTCGCGCGGCGCGCCGACCCAGCCCTCGAGCGCCCGGCGGGCGACGATCTCGCGGGCCGCCCACCCGTAGACGGCGTTCGCCGCGACCTCGACCTCGAGCATCCGGTGGGGCAGGTACTCGCGGACCCGGCGCCGGGTGAGGCCAGCGCGCCGGGCCGCTCGCTCAAGCGCCCGGAACTCGGGCCGTCCCTCGTAGACGGTGACGATTCCCGTCTCGGGATCGAACTCGGCCTCGACGGCGGAGTCCTCGTCCTTGCGGGCGATCTCGCGGACCCAGCCCGTCGCCATGTGCCGGACGACGAGGACCTCGAGCTCGGCCTCGTGCTCGCCGGCGGTCGCGAGCACCGACAGTCGCTCGCCGGGCTCGACCGAGACGCGGGCGCGCACCTCGACCCGGACCCGTGCCCACCCCCCGCGCCCCGCCGGCGGCGCCACGTCTCCGCGGAGCTTCGCCCACAGCCCGCGGTCGGCCGCGAGCGCGACCGCCGTGCCCGGCTCGATGCGCTCGGGGTCGAAGATCAGCGAGGTGCCGCGGGTCTCGCCGGGATGCAGGCGAATCGGCGAGCCCTTGAAGCGCAGGGCGAGGGCGGCGGGCTCGCGCGGCTCCCGCTCGTCGGCTCCGTCCGGTGCCGCCACCGTTGGCGGCGATTGCGGGGCATTGCCGTTGAGCGGCGCGCGCTCGGCCGGCGCTCCCCCCGGCTCGAAGCCCGATGTCCCGGGCGCCTCGAAGGCGCTCTTGAGCGCATCGTTGAGCGCACGCAGTCCCTCGCGGTCGCGGGCGGCGATCTCGCGCCCCGGGGTGAGCAGGTGTGCGCTCGCACGACGTTCCTCGCGCGCCACGATCGGCTCGAGCACCCGGTCGATCACGGCGTAGAGGTCGCGCACGAAGGGGTGATGGTCGTTGAGGCCCGAGCGGTCGACGCGCACGACGACCTGCGGGCGCGGCGAGTCGAGCGCCTCGCGCTGGAGCTCGTCGATCGCCTCGCAGCGAACCTCGCCGTACAGGTGCCGGGCGCCGAGGCGGCCCTCGAAGCTCGCCAGCGTCGCCTCGTGGGCGGCGCGCCCGGAGCGGACGACGAGCCCGTTGCGGCGCGTCGCGCGCATGCGCCCCACGGTCAGCGGCTCGGCCGAGCGCCGGACCACCACGCGCGCGTTGACCCCGGAGCGCACCTGCACCTCCTCGTCGAAGAGCAGCGGCGTCTCGGGGCACGGCTCCGGTGCTGGGAAGGCCACCGCCGCCGGGAGCTCCCCGGGGAGCTCGAGCCAGAGCTCCCGCGCCTGGTCCTCGAGGACCGGCCGCAGCTGCACGAGCTGGGAGACGAGCGAGCGCAGGTGAGCCGCCGGCGGCAGGCGCTCGGCCTCGAGCGGGACGGTGATCCGGGACCCGCCGGCGGGGATGCCCAGCGCCGCTCGATCGCGCGCCGTCGCGACGCCCTCGCGGACGTGGGCGTAAGCGTAGGGGTCATCTCCCGGCGCCGGGAAGAACCACGTCTCGACCGCGCGACCTTCCTTGATCGACTCGAGCCGGCCCGCTCCCTGCGCGAGCCAGACGTCGCGCAGTCCGCGCCCGAAGAGGCCACGTTGGCCGCCGCGGTGAGGCTCGACGCCGAGCGCTCCGAGTCGCTCGTCGACCTCGGCCGCACCGAGACCCTCGCCGTCGTCGGTGCAGCGGACCTCCCACCGCCACGCGCTCAACGCCGGAGCCCCGAGCGCTCGCAGCTCACGCCGCCAGCGGGCCTTGAAGGCCCGATCGGCGGGGAGAAAGCCCAGCTCGATCCGCCCCCGCCGACGGCCGGCCGCGGCGATCGCAGCGTCGGCGTTGGTGACCAGCTCGGGCACGATCTGGACCAGGTCGAGCCCGCCCTGGGCAAAGTTCTCGCGGAAGTAGCGGCCGCGGACGCGGCCGCTGCGCACGGCGGCGGGGTCGATCACGGCTGGGAGCGTAGGGGAGCCGGCGGTTGTCGGACTCGACCCGAGTGCCCAGAACAACAATCCCGATTCGGTACCTTTTCGGGATGAGCAAGCAGATCGCCGTGCGACTACCCGACGAGATCGTTGCGTTCATCGACAGGCTGGTATCCGAAGGCAAGGCCCACAGCCGTGCCGTTGTCGTCAACCGGGCCCTAGAGCGTGAGCGCCGGCGAGCCATGGCGGCCCGTGATGTGGAAATCCTGATCCGGGCCGGCGACGATTCCGATATGGACAGCCTCGCGGAGCACGTCGTCGACACCCCGCTCGATCTCGAGTAGTGCGCCCGATACACACCGCGAAGCTGGACAAGGCTCGGCCGGTGCTCGTGTTGACCCGTGAGCTGGTCCGGCCTCACCTGACGCGGGTGACGGTGGCACCGATCACGACCAATGCCCGCGGCCTGTCCACCGAGGTGGCGGTCGGCTCCGCCAACGGCCTCGACGCCGCAGCCGTCGTGAGCTGCGACAACATCGTCACGGTCCCGGCCAGCGCGCTCGGACGGCGGATCGGCGCCCTGCTCCCGGCCCAGGAGGGCGGTCTGACCGACGCGATTCACGCCGCTTTCGATTTGGACTGAACCACGCCTGACCCGACGCCGAGGCCACCGGGGTCGGCGGGGTGGCTCTCGAAGGCACGCGTCGGTAGGCGGGCAGGAGACCCGGCTCCCGGGTACGCCGCCGCAGCGAGCCCGTCGCGGAGCTCGTCCCGGTCTTCTCGGCGAGCCTGGTTGATCGGCTGCTCGCCGACCGCAACCCGGCGTGTTGACCTACTCGGCCAGCGCTCTGCGTTCGGCTGCCTGCGCCAGAGTCGCGTACGCGGGCGCCAGGAGCTCCGCGAGGTTCCGTCCCCCGGCCTCCACCGGGGCCGGGCCGAGCTGGCGCAGCAGCGCATCGGGGGCTTCGCCGGCGAGCGGGCTGACGTGGACGGCGTCCAGCTCGGGCCCGCTGGACCAGAACGACTCGAGCACCGCGGACAAAGGCGGGCCCGGTTCGGATGGCTGCGGAACCCGCGCCGAGCGGGCGCTCGACCCACCGCCGCGGCCGCCGGCTGCCCGCCGCGCGCGCAGGCGCTCCACCAGCTCGTCCTGGTCGCGTCCTCTCCAGGCGAAGATCAGGAAGGGATCCTCGTCGAAGCGCTCGGCGAGGATGTAGTAGGCCGCCGCGACGTGCTTGCACGGGTTCTCCGCGTCCGGACAGGTGCAACTCGTTGTCAGCTCGCGCTTCGAGCGCGGGAACAGGGTCAGCTTGCACGCCGCGAACAGCTCCTCGACGTCGTGCGGCATATCGCCCGCGAGCAGCTTCGCCAGCGCCAGCGCCTGCGCCGCCATCGCCTTCTCGATGCGGCGCCACTGATACTCGGAGAGGACCTTGCCGCGGATCCGCACGCGGTACGGCGAGTAGCGCGATCCCTGCACCTTCGCAAGCACCACCCCGGGCTCGATCTCGAGCTCGATGACTTGACCGGCGCGCGCGTAGTTGCGCCCGCGCTTCAACCGCGAGCCGACGCCGAATGACTCGAGCAGCTCGATGAAGCGCCTGGACCACCATGTCTCGCCGATCGCCCCGCGCCGGCTGCGTGCCTCGATCCCGCCCTCCACGGCCAGCGGCCGCGGGTGCTCGTGGTGGGAGTAGTAGCTGAACGAGGTCATTCCCCCACCGCGTCGGCCGAGAGCGTCACGAGCTCGCGCAGCTGGGCGGTGTCGAGCTCCGTGATCCAGGCCTCGCCGGTGCCGACGATGCGCTCGGCGAGATCCTTCTTCTGTGTGATCAGCGCGTCTATCCGCTCCTCGAGCGTGCCCATGCACGTCAGCTTGCGCACCTGGACGTTCTTCTTCTGCCCGATCCGGAAAGCCCGGTCGGTCGCCTGGTCCTCGACCGCCGGGTTCCACCAGCGGTCGAAGTGGACCACGTGGTTGGCGGCGGTCAGATTGAGCCCGGTGCCGCCCGCCTTCAACGACAGGATGAACACCGAGGGCCCGCCGCCATCCTGGAACTGCTCGACCATCTCGTCACGGGCGGTCTTCGGAGTCCCACCGTGCAGGAACATGACCTCGCGGCCGAGGCGCTCCTGCAGATGCGCGCGGAGCATCTGCCCGAACTCGGCGAACTGAGTGAAGCAGAGCACGCGGTCGCCCTCGGCCAGCGCCTCGGCGAGGATCTCCTCGAGCCGGGCGAGCTTGCCCGAGCGCCCGTCCAGACCGGAGCGGTCCTTCAACAGGTGAGCAGGGTGGTTGCAGACCTGCTTGAGCTTCATCAGCGCCGCGAGGATCACCCCTGAACGCTCGATCCCCTCCGCCTGCGCCGCCTTCTCGAGCATCTCCTCTACGACCGCCTGGTAGAGGCTTGCCTGCTCCTTGGTCAGATGGCAGTCGACGCGCATCTCGATCTTCTCGGGCAGATCGGTGATGATCTCCCGGTCGGTCTTCAGCCGGCGGAGGATGAACGGGCCCGTCGCGCGCCGCAGTCGTGCGGTCGCGTGCTCGTCGCGGTAGCGCTCGATCGGCCTCGCGTAGCTCCGCTTGAACGTCGCGGCCGGGCCCAGTAGCCCGGGATTCAGGAAGTCCATGATCGAGTGAAGCTCGGTCAGGCGGTTCTCGACCGGCGTGCCCGTGAGCGCGACCCGGTGACGGGCCCCCAGCGAGCGGATCGCACGCGTCTGCTTCGCGTCGATCGTCTTGATGTTCTGCGCCTCGTCGAGCGCGACCCGCTCCCACTTCACCGCGCCGAGCGTCTCACGGTCGCGGGTCGCGAGCGCGTAGGTCGTGATCACGAGATCGCTCGCGCGCGACGCGCGCGCGAACTTCGTGCCGGTCAGCCGCTCGGGGCCGTGGTGCACGTGCACCCGGAGGTCGGGAGCGAACCGCTCAGCCTCGCGCTGCCAGTTGCCCGCCACCGACATCGGGCAGATCAAGAGCGTCGGCGGGCAGCGCTTCTCCGAGCCATTGCGCCCGTCTTCGCGCTCTGCGAGCAGCAGCGCCAGCAGCTGCACCGTCTTGCCGAGGCCCATGTCGTCCGCCAGGCACGCGCCGAGCCCGAGGCTCGACAGGAACGACAACCACGCGAGTCCCCGCTGCTGGTAGGGGCGGAGCTCGCCCTTGAAGGTCGCCGGCGAGGGAACCTCCCGCAGCTTGCGATCGCCATTCGTGCCGAGCAGCTCCTTCAGCCACCCTCCAGCCTCGATCTCGGCAACCGGCAGCTCGGTCTCGGCGCCGGCGCCCAGGTCGAGGCTCTCGCGGAGGAGCTCGCCCGCAGGCGCCTCACCCCGCTCGGCGCGACTCTCGAAGAACGCGATCGCCGCTTCGACGTCCTCCGGACGCAGGACTATCCAGCGACCGCGGGCCATCACCAGCGGCAGCTTCAGCGCCGCAAGCTCGCGCAGCTCGGACAGAGTGAGCGTCGCCTCACCGACCGCGATCCTCCACTCGTACGCGCACAGGCCCTCGAGGCCGAAAAGTCCACTGCCCTCCTGGAGCTCCTCGAACGGCTCCATCTTGAGCTTGAGGCGCAGCCGCTGGCTCCACCACGGGGGCGCGAGCACGCCGAACCCGGCCTGCTCGAGCGCGGGCGCGGCGTCCCGCAGGAACCCGATCACGGCCTCCGGGGTCAGATCGAGGCCGGTGGGAGCGGATTCGCGCAACGCCGGCTCGAGCTCGGGCCACAGCCGCAGTGCATGGCCGAGGCCCCCGAGCAGGCGCTCCTGCGGATCAGCGATCCGTCGCCCGAGCGCTTTCAAGCCGCTTCCGTTCGAGCTCCACACGTCCCCGGCCGGGACGAGCACACTCGGGTCGTCCTTCGCCTGAAGCAGGATCTCCACACGCCACGGTGCGACATCCGAAGCGCTGCCCTCCGCGGCCGGCGAGTCCGGCTGGGGGTTCGCCCCGTTTCCGCCGCCGGGCGCGGCTTGGAGCTCGCCGCCTGGCCACCCGACCGGACCGTCGGGTTCGCACAGCCGGAAGCAGGTCCGGAACATCCGGTGGTCCGCATACCGCTCCCCCGCGCGCCGCCAGACCTCGAGCTCCTCGGCGAGCGCCGCGAGCTGCAACTCGTCCGCATCGACGACCGGATCGGGGTGCGTCAAGGCCGCAAGCCATGCGTCGACGACCACACGCGGACGCTTTGACCGTCGGCGCGGCGCACGCCCGGGGAGCCCATCCGCCAGGAAGCCCCGCGCGCAGGCGTCCACCACGCCCCCGAGCGCGTCGCCGACCACCGCCTCGGGTGCGTTGCCCTCCTCGTTGACAGACAGCTCCGCCCGCGCAAGCGGCGGCATCGCGGCAACGAGCAGTCGCACGCGCTCCGCGTCACCGGGATCGACCGTCACCGGCCGCCAGCACGCGACCCACCCCTCGTCCCGTCGTGCCAGGCCGGGAAGGACCCGGCCGCGGGCCACGAGCTCGAGTGCGAGCTTCCCCGCCTCGGCCAGGAATCGCAGCGAGTCGCCGAGACCGACGCCCGCTGGAGGCGACGGCGGCAGGGCCAGCAGCAGCTCGAGCGCCGCGGCCGGCCCGAGACCGATCGCCGGAACGACCCAGGGGTGAAGCAGCTCCGGATTGTCGGTACGCCGATCTTCGCCTCCCCTCAGGAGCTGCGGGGAGTGCTGCGGCCCGTCCTCGAAGGAAGGCAGCATCAGAGAGAGCTCGCGCTCGATCTGCGCATCGGATCCAAGCGAGACGCCCAGGGCGTCGAGCCCCTCGCCCAGGTCCTCCAACGCGGAGGCGAAGGGATGCGCGCGCGGCCGCGGCTTGGCCGGCCTGCGCCCGCGACGCTTCGGAGCCCGCGCAGGCAGGCGGGAGTCCTCTCCCCACACGCAGAGCCGCGAATCGCGCGACCAGACAGCGTGCAGGGCGATCACGCTCATCATCATCGCGTGACGACCGGATGTCTCGCGGGGCGACCGGTAGGCTGCGCCCGTGAGTGCGCCATGGCCCGCCGGAGGGATCCTCGAGGAGCGTGAGGAGGGCCGCCGGTGATCAGCGGACCGCCGGGGCTCGTGGAGGGCCCCGATCGTCAGCGGCTGCCGAACGGGTTCTCGACCCGCACTCCCGCGTAGTCCTCGCCGTCGCTCAGATCCTCTGAGAGGACGCGATCACAACCGAGCGCGCGGCCTGCCTCGAGGATCGCGGCGTCCCAGTA
>JACCTJ010000356.1 GCA_013812485.1 Thermoleophilaceae bacterium | reverse complement strand
TACTGGGACGCCGCGATCCTCGAGGCAGGCCGCGCGCTCGGTTGTGATCGCGTCCTCTCAGAGGATCTGAGCGACGGCGAGGACTACGCGGGAGTGCGGGTCGAGAACCCGTTCGGCAGCCGCTGACTCTCCGGGCACGCCGCACGAGCGCCGGCGGTCCGGCGATGCGGTCTCGGCCGGGTCAGGCGGTTCAGTCCAGGTCGAATGCGCGTGGATCGCGTCGGTCAAGCCGCCCTCCTGGGCTGGGAGCAGGGCGCCGATCCGCCGTCCGAGCGCGCTGGAGGGGACGGTCACGATGTTGTCGCAGCTCACGACGCTCGCAGCGTCGAGGCCGTTCGCCGAGCCGACCGGCACCTCGGTGGACAGGCCGCGGGCATTCGTGGTGATCGGTGCCACCGTCACCCGCGTCAGGTGGGGCCGAACCAGCTCACGGGTCAGCACGAGCACCGGCCGAGCCTTATCCAGCTCCGCGGTATGGATCGGGCGGACTACTCGAGATCGAGCGGGGCGGCGACGACGTGCTCCGCGAGGCGGTCCATATCGGAGTCGTTGCCAGCGCGGGTCAGGATGGCCACATCGCGGGCCGCCACGACTCGCCGGCGCTCACGCTCCAGCGCCCGGGTGACGACAGCGGCACGGCTCTTGGCCCTGCCTTCAGATACCAGTCCGTCGACGAACGCGACGATCTCGCGGGTAGTCGCACGGCGATCTGCCTGCTCATCCCGAGATGGTACCGGATCGGGATTGCGAGTTCTGCGGAGGGTCGTCGTCGGACTGGCGCCTGAGACCGCCGCGGGGGATGGCCCGGCGCCGGGGGATCTACGACCGCGCGAGCAGGGCGCGAGCCCGCGGCGATAGTCGGTAGCCCGTAGCGAGCGATTCGGTCAGTCCGAGCTCCTTTAGCTTGCGCACGTCGCGCTTGAACGCGAGCGTCTCGCGGCCCAGCTCGTGCGCGAGCTCGGCCGCGAGGGTCGCGGGGTGGCGGTCGATGGCGGCGAGGGTCGCGCGCGTCCACGCACCATGGCGCGACGCGCGGTCGAGCCGGTCGAGGCGGTCGACGAGCCGTGCGTGCTCTGCGTCCGTTAGGTCGGACTGCTCGCGCAGGGCAATGCGAGGGTCGGCGCCGGCGAAGCGCAGGCCGATGCGAAAGACACGGCGTTCGGAGTGGCGGGCGAGACGGCCGAGCAGCTCGTCGCGCGAGCCCGCACCGGCCCGGCGTGCCTCGGCCTCGCCGATCGCCGTGATCGCCACCTCGTCGACGGCGGTCACCTCGACGAGCCCGATCGCCGTCCGCATCTGCGTACCGGCCCGTAGCCGGGGCCGGTCCCAGCGCCTGAAGGCGAGGTCAATCCTTCCGGCGAGGATGGCCTCGAGCTCGGCGCGGCGGATCAGCATCGGCGTATCTCCTTGAGCTGTTCGGCCGGCGTGAGAGGAGGCGGGCTGAGCCGGCCCTCACCGCCGAGCGGTCACCACGAGGTAACGGCTCGTCGTGCGAAAGGCGCCGGGGTCCTCATTGGCGTCGCTCAGCAGTGCCACGCTCTCTTCGCGCAGCTGCCCCCAGCGCTCGTCGGTGACCTCTCGCCGGACCCACCCCCAGACGGGGTGGTGGAGGTCTTGATCGGCAAACCACGCGTCGGGTGACGCGGCCGTGAAGGGTAGGGTGTGCTCGCGGATCCTGACGCTGGCCGCGCCGTGGCGGGTGAGCATCTCGCGAGCCCGCTCCGGGTCTCCCCAGCGCGCCGGCGCAGCGGCCGAGGCGGGGAGGGCGGAGACGAGCGCGCGCCCGACGGCGCTGGTCGGCCCCGACGGGACCCAGCTCGTCAGCACCGCGCGGCCTTCGGGTCGGGTAGCCCGGAGCAGTTCCGCCGCAGCACCGTCGGCATCCGCCGCGAACATCACCCCGAAGACGCTGACGACCGCGTCGAACGCCGCGTCGGCCACGGGCAGGTCGAGGGCGCCTCCGACGATGAACTCGGCGTCTGCGCCGACCGCCGTTGCGCGGTCTCGGGCGATCGTCAACAACGCCTCAGCGGGGTCGACCCCGACTGCTCGAGCGCCCCGCTGTGCGGCGGCCAGGGCGGCGTTGCCGGTCCCGCAGGCGACATCGAGTACCCGCTCGCCGGGAGCGATCTCGGCGGTGTCGAGGGCGACCTCGGCTGCCGGCTCGAGAGTTCGGGCCGTCCGCTCGTAGTTCCCGTCGCCCCAATTCAGCTCTTCGGCCATGGAGCGGAGCCTACGATCTTCGGAGACCGGCAGATGCTCAGGACGACAGCGAAGCCTGCTCGTTCATCGGTCGGTAGGTCCCGGTGTTCAGGGGCGCTGCGGCGACCTCCCGGAACGCCCGCGTCACCGCTCGCCGCCTTGGGCCACCGCATGCGAGCGACTGTCGGCGCCGGTGGAAAACTCACCCCCCTCCGCCGGCTGAAAACGCACCCCTCTGAGGACGTGGGCGGAGCGTCCGTGGGGCTGATGAGCCTGGCTCGATCGTGATCGATCGAGACCGGGAGACGGGGCGTGATAGACGTGGAGCGGTGGGCCGAGCTGCGGCGCGAGCATTTCGTTCGCCGAGTGACGATCAAGGAGCTGGCGCGACGCCACGGGATCGACCGCAACACCGTCCGCCGGGCGCTGCGGTCCGATCAGCCGCCGCACTATGAGCGCCCGCCGAGCCCGTCGAAGCTCGATCCGTTCAAGGACGAGATCCACCGGCTCCTGAAGGATGATTCGAGGCTCCCGGGCGTTAGGGTCCGCGAGCTGATCGAGCCGCTCGGCTTTGACGGTCAGAAGACGATCGTCGACGACTACCTGCGCGAGGTGCGGCCGCTGTTCGTGAAGGCGCGCAGCCATCAGCGCACGGTCTACCGCCCGGGCGAGATCTGCCAGTTCGACCTCTGGGAGCCGTCTTCGCCGCTGGCGGTCGGCCACGGCCAGACCCGCCGCGCGTGGGTCGTCGTCGCCTGCCTCGGCTATTCGCGCGCCGGCGCGGGCGCGCTGATCTTCAGCAAGGAGGCGCCGGACGTGCTCTTCGGCATGGGTCGCTGCCTGTGGTCGCTCGGGGCGCTGCCGCAGTTGATGGTGTGGGATCGCGAGGGCTGTCTGCACGCAGGCGACGGTCGACCGACCGACGCCTACGCCGGCTTCTGCGGGCGCCTGCCCGTCGACTGGCACTTCTGCGAGCCCGCGGACCCGCAGGCCAAGGGCTGCGTCGAGCGCCTGCAGGGCTACATGGAGACGAACTTCGAGCCGGGACGACGCTTCGCCAACGAGCGCGACTTCCAGCTCCAGCTCGACCGCTGGTTCGAGAAGGCCAACGCGCGCACGCACAAGACGCTGCGCTGCCGTCCGATCGACCGCTTGGTCGAGGAGCGCGAGCTGATGCGGGCGCTGCCCGCCCGCGAGCCCGAGACCGACCGCCGCTGGGTGACCCGAGTGCCGCCGGATCCGCATCTGCGCTTCGACCGAAACGACTACTCGCTCGACCCGAACCTGGTCGGTCGGCGCGTCGAGGTCCGCGCCTCCCAGCGCGAGATCACCGCGCTCTGCCTGGACTCGGGCGAGCTCGCCGCCAGCCACGAGCGCAGCTTCGCCAAGAACCGCACGATCACCGCGCTCGAGCACGCCAGGGCGCTGCGCGAGCGCCGCGGCCAGCCAGAGCCCGTGCCTTCGGTCGAGCAACGCCCGCTCGCCGTCTACGACGCCTTGATCGCGTGAGCACGACGTCGGAGCTCAGCCACCTCTTCCGCGCGCTCAAGGCGCCGGCGGCGGCCCGGGCGCTGCCCAAGCTCGCCGATCGAGCGAGAGCCGAGGAGTGGAGCTACGAGCGCTTCGCCGAGGCTCTGCTCTCGACCGAGCAGTCCTCGCGTGAGGCGCACGGCGGCGAGGGCCGGATCCGCTCGGCCCGCTTCCCCCGGAGAAAGACGCTCGAGGAGTTCGACTTCACCTTCCAGCGTTCGGTCAAGAAGCAGATGATCTCCCACCTAGGCCAGCTCGACTTCCTCCACGCCAGGGAGAACGTGGTCCTGCTCGGCCCGCCGGGGACCGGCAAGACCCACCTCGCGATCGCGCTCTCGATCAGGGCATGCCTCGCCGGCCAGCGCGTGATCTTCCGCACCGCGACCGAGTGGGTCGCGCTCCTGGCCGACGCCCAGCGCCAGGGTCGCCTCGACGACGAGCTCAAGCGGCTCGAGCGCTA
>JACCTJ010000355.1 GCA_013812485.1 Thermoleophilaceae bacterium | reverse complement strand
TCGCCGACCTGTTCAGCGACGGCATCGTGATCGGCATCTGGCTCGGCTTCTTCATCACCGCCGTGCTGCTGCTGGTGCTCGGCGCGGTCTCCGGCGTGCTCGCCCTGCGCTTCTTCCGCAGCGGCACCCCGCCGACGCCGGAGCTCGCCATCGAGGAGGCCAGGAAGACCCGCGCCACGATCGAAGAGGTCAGGAGCTGATGCCCGCCGCCGCCCGCACTCCCGAGGAGATCCGCGCCTCCGTCGAGGCCACCCGCGAGGAGCTCCGCTACTCGCTCGTCGACCTTCAGGGCAAGGTCAACGAGCTCAAGGGCAAGGTCAACGAGCTCAGCGACTGGCGCGCGTCGCTGCGGCGCAACCGCCGTGCGGTCGTGATCGGAGCGGTCGCCGCGGGCTTCCTGGTCGGCGGCGGCGTGGCCGCCGCGATCGGCCTCTTCCGCCGCTAGGCGAGCGGCGCACCCTCCCGCGGGGCGGACGCGCCTCAGACCAGGTAGCGCTCGGGCAGCGATCCGACGCCGAGCAGGCCAGGTCCGATATGAGCGCCGATGACCGGCCCGACCTCGGAGACGAAGAGCGGTTCGCGCTCGAAGATCTCGCGGCAGCGCTCGATGAGCAGCTCGGCCTGGTCGGGCGCCTGGATGTGCTGGACCACCCACGCGTCGGCGCGCGAGGCGTGGCGCTGGCGGGCGTAGTCGACCAGTCGCTCGAAGGCCCGCGCGCTCGTGCGCACGCGCTCGACCGGCCTGATCTCCGACTCCACGGTGAGGATCGGCTTGATCTTGAGTGTCGAGCCGACCCAGGCGCTGACCCCTCCGATCCGCCCGCCGCGCTTCAGGTACTCGAGCGTGTCGACTGCGAACCACATCTTGCTCTCCTCCCGGGCGCGGCGCGCGTGCTCGACGACCGATTCGAGGTCGGCGCCGGTGGCGGCGGAGCGGGCCGCGGCCAGCACCATCATCCCGAACCCCCCGCACGCCGAGGCGGAGTCGATCACCCGCACCCGCTCGCCGCCCTTGCCCTCCTGGGTGAGCGCGTCGGCGGCCTGGCGGGCCGAGTCGCAGGTGCCTGAGAGGCCCTCCGAGAGATGGATCGAGACGACATCGCGACCATCGGCGAGCAGCGGCTCGTAGGCCGTCACGAAGTCTCCCACCGAAGGCTGGGAGGTGGTGGGGAGACGGTCGGTCGAGCCTCGCATCTCGTCGTAGAAGCCGTCGAAGTCGGTCATCGATCCCTCGCGCTCGGTGCGGGCCCCGTCGAAGTTGACGTAGAGCGAGACGAGGGTGATGCCGGCGGCCTCGACGAGCTGGCGAGGCAGGTAGTGCGTGGTGTCGGAGACGACGGCGACCGGTGGCATCGGCCGGGCAGCCTACAGCTCAGGCTCGGACGCTTCGGCGGCGCGGGGGCGGCGGCCGGCGCACGGACGCGACATACTCCGGTTGCTGCAGAGAACGGGGCAAGGAAGAGATGACCGAGCTTGACCGACAGACCATCGAGACGGCGCTCGACGAGCGTCTCGAGGAGCTGCGGCGTACGCGCGCCGGGATGCAACGCGAGAGCGAGGGCGGGCTCTCCGGGGAGGTCAGCCACGTCGACAACCACCCCGGGGACGAGGCGACGGAGACCCACGAGCGCGAGCTCGAAGTGACGACCGAGCTCTTCCTCGAGGAGGAGGAGCGTCGCATCGGCGAGGCTCGCCGCGCGCTCGCCGAGGGCCGCTACGGCAGGTGCCTGAACTGCGGGGCGGAGATCCCCAGGGCCCGTCTCGCCGCGATGCCCGAGGCGGTGCGCTGCCTCGACTGCCAGCGCCACTTCGAGGGGCTCCACAACCAGCATCACAGCCTCGACCCGGATCGCTGAGGCACCGTGAGCGCGGGCCGCAAGACAGCGTTCATCCTCGCGGGCGGCGGCTCGCGCGGCGCCTACCAGGCCGGCTGCCTGCGCCGGCTCGAGGAGGAGGGCATCGAGCCCGACCTGATCGTCGGCTCCTCGATCGGCGTCTGCAACTCGCTCGTCTACGCCACCTCGGGCGCCGAGGCCCTGTGGGAGTTCTGGTCGCGAACGGTCGCGCTGCCGCGGATCCTCAAACCCTCGCTGCGCCGCAACGCCCTGTTCGGCAACTCGCTGTTCTCGATGAGCGGGCTCACCGACCTGATCGAGAGCGAGGTCGACTTCGACCGCTGCTTCGACTCCGAGACCGAGCTGACCTACGTGGTGGCCAACCTCTCCGCCGGCCGCGAGGAGATGCGCGGAAACCGCACCGAGAGCGATGTCGAGCGCTTTCGGACAGTGAGCCGGATCGGCTACGCGATCCCCATCCTCCACCCCCTGATCGAGCTCGACGGCGACCTCTACGCCGACGGCGGCTTCCTCTGGAACGTCCCCTTCGAGTACGCCGAGGACTGGGGCGCCGACGAGATCTTCATCCTCTCGGTGGTCCCGTCGGAGCTGCCGCGCGCCAACTCGCTGCGCCTCCTCCCGCAGGTCGCCCTGCGCATGTACGACATCCTGTGGCGCACGCTCGGCAACAGCTCCCACCTCGAGAAGCGCCTCGAGGGAGGGCGCTGGGACGGGATCGACTTGACCGTGATCGAGCCCGGTCACGAGACGGGCATGTTCGACCCGCTCGGCATGCTCAACGCGCACCCGGGGAAATCGAAGCGCCTGCTGTGGCAGGGCTACCGCGACACCGACGAGGTGCTGCGGGGCGGGCGGCCGCGAACCGGGCGGGTCAAGGGCTCGGGATCGCCCGAGCCTGCGAGACACCCGCGCCCGCGCCGGGCTGCCCCGGCGCGCGGAGCAGAGAACGGTGGCCCGGCTCGGACGGCCGGCTCGCGCTCGCGCCGTCGCTAACCTCGACGGCGTGGCGACCCTCTACCGCTGCCGCACCCCCACCGACCTGCTCTGCCGCTGCGGAACGGTGGCCAAGAAGCTGCGCAAGCGCGGCATCGAGTTCGACGCAGTACGCGTCCCTTTCCCCAAGAGCGAGCGCCCGGAGGTCGAGGAGCTGACCGGGCAGCGCTGGGTCCCCGTCCTCGTCCACGGCGAGGAGGTCATCCACGACTCGCACCGGATAGTGGAGTACCTCGACTGGCTCGAGGGTGAAGGCTCTCGTGCTTCGAGCGTGGCCGGGAGCGCCTCGAGCTGATGCCGCCCGTGCCACCCCGTCGCGGGGCCGGCCTCGGGCGCGGGGCGCGCCGGCTGGCGCCCTTGGCCCTCGAGGCGTGGCGGCGCTGGCAGGCGCTCTCGCCCGAGGAGAAGGCGCGCTACCTCGCGATGGCCCGGCGCTACGCCGATCGCGGGCGCACGGTCGGTAGGGGAGCCGTGGGCCGCGTGCGCGACCGCCGGCGCCCCCCGCGCTGACCGTGCTTCGCCGCTCGGTTTCTAGCCGAGCCGGTTCTCGAGCCCGATCGGCCCGGTCTGCGGCGCCATAGGCTCCGGAGCCGACGGCGTCTCCTCCTCGGGCGGCTGTTCGACACCGAGCAGCTCGGCGAGCTCGCCGGTCTCGTACATCTCGGTGACGATGTCGGCGCCGCCGACGAGCTTGCCGTCGACGAACAGCTGCGGGATGGTCGGCCAGCCCGAGATCGCGGAGAGCTCTTGGCGGATGCGCGGGTCGGGCAGGATGTCGAGCGCGGCGTAGCGGGTGTCGAGCGCGCCCAGCGCGGCCGCGGTGCGCGCCGAGAAGCCGCACGCCGGAGCGTCGGGGGTGCCCTTCATGAAGAGCATCACCTCGTTGTCGTCGATCGCCTTCTGGAGGTAGTCGCGGATCTCGGGTTCGTTCACGGTGTGGTCCTTTCGGGAGTCGAGGTCTTGAGCGAGAGCGCGTGGATCGGACCGCCGATCTCGGCGCCGAAGATGGAGTAGACGAGCTGGTGCTGCTCGATCCGCGAGAGCCCGTCGAAGCGGTCGGAGACGATCTCGG
>JACCTJ010000346.1 GCA_013812485.1 Thermoleophilaceae bacterium | reverse complement strand
GTGGTCGGCCTCGTCGCGCTCTCCGCGCGCGGCCGCGGCCGACTCCTCGCTCGCCGTGCGCTCCGCCTCCGCCGCCCGCCGCTCCTCGCGCACGAGCTCGAGCCGGGCCTCGAGCACCCCGCGCTCGAGGCGCGCATGAAGGTCGGCCGCCTCGGCCTGGCGCTTCAGCGGCCGCAGGCCCGAGCGAGCCTCGCGCTCGACGTCGAGCGCTCGGTCGAGGTTCTCGCGGGTGTGCCCGAGCTTGAGCTCGGCTCTGCGGCGTCGGCGCCGATGCTTGCCGAGGCCAGCCGCCTCCTCGATCAGGAGCCGCCGCTCGTGCGGGCGCGAGTGAATGATCGCCTCGACCCGGCCCTGGGAGACCACGGAGTGCATCTCTCGCCCGAGCCCCGTGTCGGAGAGGACCTCGGCCACGTCGACGAGGCGAGCGCGGGCGCCGTTCAGCCGGTAGCCGCCCTCGCCCGAGCGCTCGAGCCGGCGCGACATCGAGATCTCCGAGAGCCCGCCGGCCCCGCCGGCGACGCCCCCGCGAACCGTTGCGTCGGAGTTGTCGAGCACGACCTCGACCTCGGCCGCGGAGCGCGAGCCGACCCCCTGGCCGCCCGCGAAGATCACGTCCTGCATGGTCTGCCCGCGCACGGCCGACGGACTCTGCTCCCCCAGCGCCCAGAGCACGGCCTCGGCCACGTTCGACTTGCCCGATCCGTTCGGGCCGACGACCACCGAGACCCCGGGAGAGAACTCGAGGCGAGTGCGGTCGGCGAAGGACTTGAAGCCCTTCAGGGTGAGTGAGCGCAGATGCATCAGCCAGCGTCCTCGTGCGCCGGGTCGACCAGAAGCCGGTCCTCGCCCCGGACGCTCTGCTCGCCGCTGAGCGCCTCGAGCGCAGCCTCCTGCTCGGCGGCCTTCTTGGTCTTGCCCTCACCCCGGCCGAGCGCCGCGCCGGCGACCTCGGCCACCGCCGCGAACGAGCGCTCGTGCGCCGGTCCCTCCTCGGACTCGATCCGGTAGATCACGACCTCGCCGCGCCGGGCGAGGTGCTCCTGGAGCACGGACTTGAAGTCGACCGGGTGCGAGAGCGCCTCCTCGACCTGGCCGGAGAAGGCCTCGACCACGGCGGGCGCGACTCGTTCGAACCCGAAGCTGAGGTGGGCCGCGCCGATCACCGCCTCGCACACCGAGGCGAGGATGCGATCGCTGCGCACGAGCCCCGTGGCGTCGCGCCCCGGCGGCGCCGCCGCGAGCACGCGGTCGGCCAGTCCGAGCTCGCGAGCGACCGCGGCGCAGGCGCCGCGGCTGACGGCCTGGGCGCGCAGCTTCGTGAGCCGGCCCGCACCGAAGCGGGGAAAGCGCGGGTAGATGTCACTCGAGACGGCCAGCCCGAGCACGACGTCCCCGAGGAAGGCGAGCCGTTCCCACGACTCGCTGCGCCGCTCGACCCACGAGGCGTGGGTGACCGCCTGACGAGCGAGGTCGTCGGGGATCTCCTCGAGCAGGCCGGCGAGCGTCTCCACGGCTCGGGGCGCGCTCGTGGTCAGCGCGCGGCCTGCGGGGCGTAAGCGAGGATGTAGTCGACCGCCTGGCCGACCGAGACGATCCGCGCGGCCTCCCCGTCGGGAATCCGCACCCCGTAGGTGTCCTCGAGCTCCATCACGAGCGTTACGAGGTCGAACGAGTCGGCGTCGAGATCCTCCTTGAAGTGGGTGCTCTCCTCGACGCTCAGGGGCTCGATCTCGAGCTCCGAGGCGAGGTGCGAGCGCACGAGCTCGAGGATCTCCTCTCTGGTCATGGCGCGACGCTAGCAGTGCCCGCGGACCGCAGGACGCCCGCGGAGGCGAGCGCCTCGGCGGTCCGCTCGACCACCCGCCCGTCGACCGCGCGGCGGGCCAGGCGCACCGCGTTGGCGATCCCCTCAGCGCTCGAGCCGCCGTGGGCGATCACCACCGGACGCCGCAGACCGAGCAGGACCGCTCCCCCGGTGGCGTTCGGGTCGAGCTCCCGGCGCAGGCCGGCGAGGCGCCCGCGCACGAGCAGTCCGCCGAGTGACGCGAGCGCCGAGGCGCGAACGGCGTCGCGGACGGCGGCGGTCACCGTCCGCGCCGTGCCCTCCATGAGCTTGAGAGCCACGTTCCCCGTGAAGCCGTCGGTGGCCACGACGTCGACCGTCCCGGCCGTGACCTCGTGGCCCTCGACGTTGCCGATGAACTCGTGCCCGGCGAGCTCGCCGGCGAGCGCGGCGAGGCGCGCGTGAGCCTCGACCACGTAAGGGGTGCCCTTCTTCGCTTCCTCGCCCACCGAGAGCAGTCCGATCCGCGGGCGCGCGGTGCCGTGCACCGCCCGCATGAAGGCCGCCCCCATGAGGGCGAACTGCACGAGGTGCTCCGGCCGCACCTCGACGTTGGCCCCGGCGTCGAGCAGCAGGGTCGGGTGCCCGGGCACGGGCAGGAGCACGGCGATCGCCGGGCGATGCACGCCCCGTAACCGCTTCACGTGGAAGAGCGAGGCGGCGAGCGCGGCGCCGGTGGCCCCGGCCGAGACGAGTGCCTCGGCGCGGCCGTCGCCCACGGCGCGCGCGGCCTGGACTATCGAGGCCTCGGGCTTGGCCCGCACGGCATGGACCGGCTCCTCGTCGCCGGCGATGACCAGCGGTGCGTCGACGACCTCACCGGGCGGGAGGGCCATCTCGGCCGCCGGTCCGAAGAGCGTGACCGCCGTCCCCGCCCGCCGGGCTCCCTCAACCACGGTGGCGACGCCCTCGTCGGCGCCGCCGGTGTCGACCGCGATCACGAGGGCAGGCGAGCGCCCGGAAGGGCTACTCGGCCGCCTCGAGCGGCTCGGGCGCGATCACCTCGCGCCCGGCGTAGGTGCCGCAAACGCCGCACACGCGGTGGGGCAGGCGCGGCTCGCCGCACTGCGGGCAGGCGCGCGTCGCGGGCG
>JACCTJ010000328.1 GCA_013812485.1 Thermoleophilaceae bacterium | reverse complement strand
TCGACTGGACCCGCGACGACCCGCCGAACAACTTCCAGCTGGGCGCTCAGCTCGTCGTCTCGATCGCGGCCATCGTCGGGGGCGCCAACCTGTTCGTGGCCGAGATCGAGGCCGTGGCGATGCAGCTCGGTTTGCCGATCCTCGTGCTCGCGCTCGTGCTCGCCCCGCTGGCCACGGAGCTCCCCGAGAAGCTCAACAGCATCATCTGGGTGCGCGAGGGCAAGGACAGCCTCGCACTCGGCAACATCACCGGGGCGATGGTCTTCCAGTCGACGCTGCCCGTGGCCTTCGGGATCGCCTTCACGCCGTGGGAGCTCCAGCCCGAGGCGGTCGTCGCCGGAGTGGTCGGGCTTGTCGGAGGCTTGCTCGCATGGTGGCGGTTGCACAAGCGAAGCTTCGGCGGTCGCTACCAGCTGATCTGGCTCTCCCTCTTCCTCGGCTTCGTCGTCTACGCCGTCGTCGCAGCCTGACTCGATCCGGGGGGCCCGGCCCTCGCCGCACGAGTCCCGGATAGCATGCTCGCGCGATGGACCAGCGCCGCGAACCTGTCTTCCTCGAAACCGATCGCTACCGGATCGAGGGCAAGCTGACCCTCCCGCGCGAGGGCTTCCGCAGCCGCCTGTCGGACTACGTCAACCAGGGCGAACGCGACTTCTTCTCGATCGAGGACGCGGCCGTGACCCCCCTCGACGGCTCGCGCGAGGCCCAGCAGGTGGGTTTCATGCTCGTGGCCCGGCGCCACGTGCGGCTCGTGATGCCGCTCGAGGACGCGGGCTAGAGATTCAGACGCGCTCGGGCACGCGCGCGCGAGCGGCGTCGACGAAGCGGCCGATCACCCGGCTGCGCACGTCGACCTCGGGATGCCACAGGGCGCCGAGCGCGAAGCGCCGCTCGGGTAGCTCGACGGCCTCGACGATGTCGTCCTCGACCGAGAAGCCGGTGGCCACGAGACCCTCGCCGATCTCGCCAGCGCCCTGATGATGATGTGACTTGACCGTCGTGCGCTGGCCGCCGATGGCCTCGGCGGCCAGCGAGCCGGGCTCGAGGCGGACCTCGTGCGCGCAGAAGACGCCGGGCTCGAGGCGGTGGCGATCGCTGCCGAGCACGTCGGGAAGATGGGGCACGAGCGTCCCGCCGGCGGCCACGTTGAGCAGCTGCATCCCGCGACAGATCCCGAGCAGCGGCAGGTCGCGCTCGAGCGCGAGGTGGGCGAGCGCCACCTCGAAGCGGTCGCGCGCCGGGTCGGTCCCGGTCACGCTCGGGTGAGGCGGCGCGCCGTAGGTGAGCGGGTCGATGTCCGAGCCCCCGGCCAACAGGACGCCGTCGAGGAGGTCGAGCAGCTCGTCCGGGCGCTCGGCGACCGCGTCGTCGGGCGCCAACAGCAAGGCCAGGCCGTCCGCACGCTGGACCGCGTCGGCGTAGGCGCGCGGGAGCATGACCGCCGCGTCGTTCCAGACGCGATAGCTCACGTCCTCGACGGCGGCACAGAGGCCGATGACCGGGCGTCTCACGCGGGCAACGCTAGCGAGCGCCCGCGTCGCCGGCCTCGACCTGCGCCGCGATCAACGGAGAGGGAGGGATTCGAACCCTCGAGACGGGTCGACCCCGCCCACGCGATTTCCAATCGCGCTCCTTAAGCCACTCGGACACCTCTCCGAGGGAGGCAAGGCTAGATGATCGATCCCGCGGCCGCGTGCGCCCGGGGACGCGCCAGAGCGAGCTGGCCGCGGACGCAGGCCGAAGCCGATGCTGGTGGCATCGGCGAGGACGAGGACAAAGGTCCAGCGAAGCTATGGCGCGTCATCCGGGCGTGCGGGGTCGTGGGATCGATCATCTCGATGATCCGCGCTCAGAGCCCGAGCTCGCGCACGCCCTGCTCGTTCCAGCCGAGATGGTGCGCGAGCTCATGGCGCAGCGTGCGCTCGATCTGACGGCCGAGGAGCTCGGGATCGTGACCGAAGTCGCGCTCGAGGGTGTCCTGATAGACGATGATCCGGTCCTCGTAGAGGTCACGCGCGATCGTCCCGCCGAAGTAGTGGCCGTAGGCGCCGGCCTCACGCCCCCGGTGCGAGACCACGACCGGCGTGTCCTCGACGAGCTGGCGGAACTCGTCGGGCAGCCGGTCGATCGCCTCGCCGACCAGCCGCTCGAACTCGGTCGGCTCGCGGCCGCGGGCGGGGAGCCGGGCCAGCTCCTCGCTTCGCTCGACGACGCGCTCGAACTCCCGCTCCTCCATGCCTCGGCGCCCGCCGAGGGTCACGGTGGCCCACGCGGTGCCGAGGACGAGCGCTAGCGCTCCGGCCAGGAAGGCGACGAGCTCTCCCGCCCCCGAGAGCGACGGCGGGTTGATCAGGAAGAGGACCGTCCCGACCACGAAGGCCGCGCCGGCGGCCGCGCGCAGGACTGGCTTGAGCGGCTCGAGCACGCCTCGGAGGTTAGGCCGCGGTTCACGGGGCCAAGCGCGGCGCGCCCCGCGCGCGCCTACCGGGCCCGCTGCGATCTAACCTGCGTTCGCGGGGTTCCCCGTCGCCTGACCGCCCTCGTCAGGCACGCCCGGGTTCTCCTCGGCGCCCTTGCGCGCGCCGGCGCCCTGCTCATCCTCGTCGTCGGCGATCTCCTCGGGAGGTGCGTCCTCGGGGAGCTGGTCGGACTCGTCTCGGTGGCTCTCCACGGCTAACGCTCTACCCGCGTCTCCGCAACTTCAACCCGGCCGAGGCGGGCGGCCCTAGGCCGCCTCGCGCAGCTCCTCGAGCTCGCCGCTCTCGGCGAGCAGGCGCAGCGCCGCCTCCTCGACCTTGCGCGTGCGCTCGGCGTTCATGCCGAGCTCGGCGCCGGTCTCGCGGACCGACTTC
>JACCTJ010000316.1 GCA_013812485.1 Thermoleophilaceae bacterium | reverse complement strand
CCTCCACGCGCTCGAGCGGGACGACCCGGTCGAGGCGCTCGTCACCGCCGCCGTCGAGTTCGTCGAGCTCATGGAGCGCCTTGCGTTCACCGACTTCAAGGTCTCCATCAAGTCGACGAACGTGCCGAACACGATCGCCTCGAACCGGCGGCTCTCCGACCGGATCCCCTATCCGCTCCACCTCGGGATCACCGAGGCGGGCACGAAGTGGTCCGGCTCGCTCAAGTCCTCCGTCGGGCTCGGCACGCTGCTGGCCGATGGCATCGGTGACACGATCCGCATCTCCCTCTCCACGTTCCACGCGGAGGAGGAGGTCAAGGTCGCCTGGGAGATCCTCAAGGCGCTCAAGCTGCGCCAGAAGGGCCCGGAGCTGATCGCCTGCCCGACCTGCGGGCGCCTCCAGTTCGACATGGACACCGTGGTCGCCGACATCGAGCGCCGCCTCGAGGCTTACGAGAACCCGGTCGAGGTCGCCGTGCTGGGCTGCGCGGTCAACGGGATCGGCGAGGCCTCGCACGCCGACTTCGGGATCACCGGCGCCAAGGACGAGGGATTGATCTTCGCCCACGGCAAGCCGCTGCGCAAGGTCCCGACCGACCGCCTCGTGGACGAGCTGTTCGCCGAGATCGACCGCTCGCTCGCCGCCGGTCAGACCTTCGTCGACGAGCACAAGTCGGCCGAGGGCGCGCAGTGGCTTCAGCGAATCGAGGACGAGAACGCCGGCGAGCTGACCCCCGAGCGGCTGGCGGCGATGGAGAAGGCCCAGGCGGCGGCCGAGGCAGACGGCGCGAGCGCCGGCAACGGCGCGGGCGGGGGACAGGTGCTCGAGCTGCCGGTGGCCACGCCGGAGGCCGAGCGCGTGCGGCTGAACGAAGACGCTTCGCCCACCGCGGGGCGCCGGTTCAAGCGCGACTGAGCGGCCCGCCGCGCGGCCACGACCTACGGCTCGCACTACGCCCTTTGCGGTTCAGCCGCATTGCCATCCTGCTCGTGGCCGCTCTGCTGGCATCGAGCGCCTGCGGCGACTCGGGCAGCGACGCCGAGCCCGCAGAGGCAGACAAGGACTTCGCCCGCTACAGCGCACGGGAGGTGGCGGACCACTTCCAGCGCGCCATCGGCGTCGAGCTCGAGCGCGAAAGCGGACCGACCGACCTGGAGACGCTCAAGATCCCGACCGCGCTCACCAGCGGCCCGGTACTCACGCGCTCAGCCTTCCCAGCTCGAGAACACCGGCGATGAGCCGCTCAACTCGTTCCGCCCGAACCTCGTGGTCGACGGCCAGCGCTACCCCTATATCCAGGACCCCACCAAGGAGGCCTTCCTCCAGCCCGACACCCCTTCCCGATCCAGCCGGGCGAGTGGAGAGGGTCGTCCGGCTGTTCGACATTCCCGCTGCAGCGGCGCGCCGGGCGAAGCGCGACGAAGCTCTCGAGGTCGCCGACGACGGGACGCTTTACGGACTACTCGGCGGGCGTGCAGCGCATCCGCCTGCCGCGATCGGGACGTCCGCCGGCGACGGAAGGCTCGGTCAGGTGAGACCGCGCGGCGGGGAGGGAGGGCCGGCCTTTGGCGCTCCCCCATCAGCTCGACGTGGACGACGCGATCGGCGAGGTCTGCTCGCCGATCGGGCTACACCGCCGCGAGCGCCGCGGCGATCCGGTCCGCCGCCTTGGCCCCGATCCGCTGCTTGATCAGGGCCTCCTTGCCTGTCGCGCGGACGTGGACGCGTGAGCTGCCGGAGCTCGCTGTGTCGATCCCGACCCGGACCATGGCCGGCGCCATGTTGAGCGCGCCCGAGCCGACCAACCCCGACACCGAGCCGTCGCCGGCCGCGTTCGGGTCCTCGACCACGGCTCCGGAGGCGGTGATCGACTCCCTCGCACGCTCGCGGGCGGTCTCGGGGTCGTGCGGCACCTCGACCGAGGTCTCGGCCGTCTGGGCCTTGGTGAAGCGGGCGCCGAAGCGGCCGCCGGCGGCGCCGCCCTTGCCACCTCCTGCCCGACCCGCGCCACCGGCACCGATGGCGCCCCCGATCGAGCCGCCGAGGGCGCCCGCCGCAGCCGCAGCGTCCTGCGTGGCGGCCGTGAGGACGGCCGCTTCGGCCTCCGTGAGCTCGTAGTCCGTCTTCTCCGCCATCGACGAGAAGATAGTGCCGCGGGGAGGGACAGGCTTGGGCGATCCGCCGCCGACACGGCGCCCGAAATGCACCGGCGCGTAGCCGGGGTCGTCGAAGCTCTCCCAGGAAATGAGCCGTCCCGCCCGCGACGGAGCTCTCCTCTTGCGGCTTACGGACTCACCGAAGTTCTGGCTCGAGCGCGGTCCGCAGCAGCTTCAGCAGCGCGCGCTTGTGGCGCCCGAGTGCCGAAGCGCTCAGCGGGTCCTCATCGACCAGGTTCGCGCGGAAGCGTGCATCCGAGAAGTACGTGAGGACGGTCCCGTAACAGACCTGCATCAGCTCCACGGGATCGTGGCGGCGCAGGCGCCCGGCGCGCATCTCCTTGCGCAGGAAGCGGACCGCGTCCTCGAGGAAGGGGCGCATGAACTCGGCCATCTGCTCCTCCATGCGCCCGCCGCCCTCGATGGCCTCACGGCGCACGATCCGGACGAAGTCGCCGTGGCGATCGAAGAAGCGAAAGGCGGCGTCGACGAGCGCGGCGACCTGCTCGAAGCCGAGTAGGCCGGTCGAGATCGCCCGCTCGGTCTCGGCCGCCCAATCGCCGACCACCGACTCGATGACCGCGCGGTAGAGCAGCTCCTTCGACTCGAAGTGGTAGAGCAGGGTGGGGTGGCGCACGCCGGCCCTCGCGGCGATGGCCTGGAGGGGCACGCCGTCGAAACCCCGCTCGGCGAACTCGGTCCGGGCGACGAGCAGGATCCGCGCTCGCGAGGAGGCGGGGCGGGGAGTGGCTGCGTCCGGAGTGGTCATCTCGCGTTTGCTTCTTATACTGACCGGTCAGTAGAGGGCCGTGGTCCACCACGCGGAGGAGTGGCGACTAGCAGTGGCGGCGGAACCAGTGACAATCTCCGAGCGGCTCGCGGGACGGGCCGTGCTCGTGACGGGCGCCTCCGGGTTCCTCGGCAAGGCCGTCGTCGCCATTCTCCTGCGCGAGGCGCCCGACCTTCGCGAGGTCCGCCTCGTCCTGCGCGCGGGCGACGACGCGGCGGCGCAGGAGCGCCTGCGTGCAGAGGTGTTGGCGAGCGAGGCCTTCGACCCCGTGCGGGATACCGCCGAGGCCGCGATCAGCGACGAGCGCCTGAGCGCCGTCGCCGGCGACTTGACGGCCGAGCGCCTCGGCCGCGGCGAGGGCGACGACGGCCTTGCGGGGATCGACGTGGCCATCCACTGCGCGGCGTCGGTCTCCTTCGAGGAGCCGCTCGACGACATCCTCGACCTGAACGTGCTCGGCGCGCTGCGGCTCACCCGCGCGCTGCGCGAGGGCGCAGAGGTGCGCGGGGGGCCCGAGCCGGCCTTCGTGCACGTCTCGACCGCTTATGCAGCCGGTAACCGGACGGGCCTGGTGCTCGAGCGCCGCTCTGGCGAGTCGCCGGAGGAGGCGGAGATCGACCTTCACGCCGAGCTCGAGGCGGCCCGCGCGTGGCGAGCAGGCCTCGAAGCGGAGTCGCGCCTGCCCGAGCACCAGGCCCGCTTCGCCCGCGAGGCCGCGCAGGAGCTCGGCCCGGCGGGGTCACTGCCGGCGGGGCGCCGTGCCGAGGAGCTGCGGCGCGACTGGATCGCCGCGGAGCTGGTCGAGCGGGGCCGGCGGCGCTGCCGTACGCTGGGCTGGGCTGACGGCTACTCCCTTTCCAAGGCCCTGGCCGAGCGGGCCCTCGGCGCCGAGCCGCCGCCGTCGCTCACGGTCGTGCGCCCCTCGATCATCGAGTCGGCCCTGCGAGATCCCCATCCCGGTTGGATCGAGGGCATCAAGGTCGTCGATCCGGTCATCCTCGCCTACGCGCGGGGGATGGTCTCGCGCTTTCCCGGCGCGGACTCGGGCGTGTTCGACATCGTGCCGGTCGACCTCGTGGCAAACGCCTGCGTCGCCGCCGCGGCGCATCCGCCGGCGTCGGGATCGCGGGTCGTGGCGGTGGTCAGCGGGCGGCGCAACCCCATCACCCTGCGCGAGCTCGGCGACACGGTGGGCGCCCACTTCGGCGACCGGCCGCTGCCCGACGAGGACGGCACGCCGATCGAGATCTCCCGGCTGCGCTTCGACCCGGCGCCGCGCGTGCTCGGGGCGATCGACCGTGGCACGTGGGCCGCGCGAGCGGGCCGCCGCCTGCTTGATCGGATCCCCTTGCCGCGGGCCGACGACGCCGAGCGCCGGCTCCACGTCGAGCGCCGCCGGCTCGAGCGGTTGCGCCGCCTGGCGGAGATCTACGGTCCCTACTCCGAGCTCGACTGCGTGTTCGACGACCGGGCGGCCCGGGAGCTGCTCGCCGAGCTCGCTCCCTCCGACCGCGAGCACCTCGACTTCGACACCGCGGCGATCGACTGGGACGACTACCTCGACCGCGTCCACCTGCCCGCGCTGCGGCGCCTCGTCAGCCCGCCGCGAGCACCGCGGGCTACGGGCGCGGGCGCGCAGCGGCCCGCGGGCGCCGGCCTGCCCGACGGCCCGCCGGCGATCGCCTTTCTCGACGTCGAGGGCGTCGTAGTCGACACCACGATCGCCCACTTCTACGCGTGGCTGCGCTCGCGCGGGATGCCGGGGCTCGACCGTCTCGCCTTCGGGGCGGGGCTCGCCGCGCGCGCCCCCGGCTGGGCCCTGGCCGACCGCCGCTCGCGCGCGGCCTTCAACCGCGACTTCTACAAGACCTACCGCGGCCTGCCCGCCGCCGAGCTGCGGGCCGAGGCGGGAGCCGCGCTCGAGGAGCACATCCTGCCGCGCCTCCAGCAGGCGGCGGTGCGGCGGATCCGGGCCCACCGCCGGCGCGGCGACCGCATCGTCCTGCTCACCGGTGCCCTCGACTTCCTGGTCGAGCCGCTGCGCGCGCTCGGCGACGAGCTGATCTCGGCACGCCTGATCGAGGACGGCGGGGTCTTCACGGGCGAGCTCGCCGAGCCGCCTCTGACCGCTGAGGGCCGGGCCGCCGAGGCCGCGCGGGTGGCCGCCGAGCACGGCATCGAGCTCGGCGACTGCCACGCCTACGCCGACAGCATCTCCGACCTTCCGCTGCTCGAGGCCGTGGGCCACGCCCACCCGGTCAACCCCGACTTCCGCCTCGAGCGCGAAGCGCGGCGGCGCGGCTGGACACCGTTGCGCTGGGACACCGAGCCGGGCGCGCGTTCGCGGCCGCCGGCGCCGGTAGCGGTGGGCGGCTGAGGTGCTCGCGCTCGAGTACACGCCGTCGGTGGCCCGCCATGTCGCGGGGCGCGTCTCACGGCGCGCCGGAGCGGGAGGCCTGCGCCTGCGGAGGATGGCCCCGCCACGTCCTCCGGGGAGAGACTGGGTCTCGGTGCGGCCCCGCCTGAGCGGCATCTGCGGCTCCGACCAGGCGCTCTTCTCGGGGTCGGCCTCGCCCTACCTCGGCACGCTGACCTCCGCTCCGTTCGTCCCGGGGCACGAGATCGTGGGGGAGGTCGCCGGCGGGCCACGACGCGGCGAGCGCGTCGTCGTCGAGCCGGCGCTCTCGTGCGTGGTGCGCGGGGTCGAGCCGGAGTGTCCGGAGTGCGCCGAGGGAATGAGCGCGCTGTGTCGCAACACCGGCGAGGGGGCCGTCTCCGCCGGACTCCAGATCGGCTACTGCCGCGACACTGGCGGCGGCTGGAGCGAGGGGCTGGTGGCGCACGCCTCGCAACTCCACGCCGTTCCGGCCGAGCTCTCCGACGAGGACGCGGTTCTTATCGAGCCGCTGGCCTGCTGCCTGCACGCGACGCGCGCGGCCGAGCCGCGCGCCGGCCAGGCCATCGCCGTGGTCGGGGCGGGGACGATCGGAGCGCTGTGCGTGGCCGCGCTCCGCGAGCTCGCGCCCGAGGCGACCGTGGTCTGCGCGGCCAAGCACCCGGCCCAGGAGCAGCTGGCGCGCCGCCTTGGCGCCGACCACACCTGCTCTCCGCAGCGCCTGCACGTCGAGGCCGCGCGGGTCACCGGCTCGCGGCGGCTCGTCGGCCACCTCGGGCGCGAGCTCCTGCTCGGCGGCTTCGACACCGTCCTGGACTGCGTGGGCAGCGGCGAGTCGGTGGAGACCGCGGTCACGGTGACCCGGCCGCGCGGTCGCGTGATGCTGGTGGGGATGCCCGGCCAGGTCCGAGCCGACCTCTCGCTCGCGTGGCAGCGCGAGCTCGAGCTGCGCGGCGCCTACGGCTATCGCGGCGACTTCCCGGCCGCGATCGAGCTCGCGGGTCGTCTGCGGCTCGGCCGGCTGGTGGCCGAGGGATGGCATCTGCGCGACCACCGCGACGCCCTCGAGCACGCCCCGCGCGCGTCGCGCTCCGGCTCGATCAAGACCGTCTTCGACCTGCGAGGCGAGCGATGACGACCACGCCGCGGCCGCACGCGCGGATGCTCGAGCGCTCGGCGCCGACCGCGGCCGACCGCCCGCGCCGGCGCCCCGCCGCCGACCGTGAGGCCTGCGTGGCCGAGATCACCGAGAAGTCTCCGCCCACGCTCTTCCACGCCGGCGAGTCGTTTCGGCTCGAGCGCCTCCCGGTCGGCTCGCGGGTCGTCCACCCTCCGCCGCCGCTGAAGGGGCTCGCCGACCTCGACGCGGCGATCGACCAGGCCCTCGACGAGCCACTCGGCTCCGACCCGCTCGACGCTCTGCTGCGCCCGGGGATGCGGCTGACGATCGCCTTCGACGACCTCTCGGTGCCGCTGCCGCCCATGCGCGAGCCCGACATCCGCGGGCGGATCATCGAGCGCGTGCTCGAGCGCGCCTACCGCGCCGGCGTCGACGACATCCACCTGATCGCCGCGCTCGCGCTGCACCGACGCATGACGCCGGCCGAGCTGCGCCGCGCCGTAGGGCCGGCCGTGTTCGACTCCTTCGGCCCCGACGAGCTCTACAACCACGACGCCGAGGATCCCGACGGCAACGTCAGCCTCGGCGAGACCGAGCACGGCGAGGCCGTGACCCTCAACCGCCGCGCGGCGGAATCGGACCTGCTCGTGTACGTGCACCTCGTCACCGCGCCGCTGCAGGGCGGTCCGAAGTCGGCGGCGATCGGGCTCGGGACCTACCGCTCGATCAGCGCCCACCACACCTCACACACTCTGCGCCACTCACGCTCGTTCATGGACCCCGACCACTCCGAGCTCCACCACTCCTCGGGCCGTCAGGGTCAGGTGATCGAGGACGCGGTCCCGACCTTCCACCTCGAGGCCACGATCAACGACGACATGTACGCCGAGCCGCTGCGCTTCCTGGCCAGGCCGACGCCCCTGTGGACGCCGCGCGACCAGGTGGTCTTCGCGGGCATGAAGCGCGCGCTCGACCGGATGCCGATCAAGGCGCGGCGCACCGCCTTTGCGCGCATGACGGCGCCCTTCGGGGTGACCTCGATCACCGGTGGGGCGGTGCGCGAGGCCCATGCCGTGGCCATGGACCGCCTGGCCGAGCAGCAGGCGGTGCGCGTCGAGGGCCAGTCCGACGTGGTCACCGCCGGGGTGCCCTACATCGGACCGTACAACGTCAACTCGATCCTCAACCCGGTGCTCGTGATGTCGCTCGCGCTCGGGTACTTCTTCAACCTCTACCAGGGCCGCCCGCTCGTGCGCGAGGGCGGCGTGATCATCTTCACCCATCCGGTTGAGCGCGACTTCCATCCGGTGCACCACCCGTCCTACATCGACTTCTACGAGGAGGTGCTGGCCGAGACGACCGATCCGGCCGAGCTCGAGCGACGCTTCGAGCGCGCCTACGCCGAGGACGAGTGGTACCGCCACCTCTACCGCACCTCGTACGCCTACCACGGCGTCCACCCGTTCTACATGTGGTACTGGGGCGCGCACGCGCTCGAGCACGTCGGTCAGGTGATCTTCGTGGGCGGCGACCGCGATGCCTGCCGGCGGCTGGGCTTCCGCCGAGCGGACACAATGCGCGACGCGCTCGACATGGCCGAGGACACCGTGGGGCGCGACCCGTCGATCACGCACTTCGCCTGCCCGCCGATCTTCTACTGCGAGGTCGAGTGAGGAGCGGGCGGACGCTCGAGCGCCTCGCGGGTCCCCCGCGCGGAGCGTCGGGGGCCCGCGCGCA
>JACCTJ010000309.1 GCA_013812485.1 Thermoleophilaceae bacterium | reverse complement strand
ATGTCCGGCCGTGCGGGGGGCTGGAGCACCGCGAGCTGCTGCGGAGTCGCGGCGATGAGGCCACGGGCGGCGTGGAAGAGCGCCTGCGAGGCGGGCGCGTCGGGATCCTCGAGAACGAGCGGCGTCCCGTTGTCGGCAGCGACGCGCAGCTCCTCCTGGAGCGGGATCTTGCCGAGCAGAGGGACGTCGAGCTCGTCGGACAGGGTCTGGCCGCCGCCCTCGCCGAAGATCGTGTAACGCTCGCCGGTGGGCGCGACGAAGCCCGACATGTTCTCGATCACGCCGACGATCTCGAGGTCGAAGCGGCGAGCGGTCTCGGCGGCGCGCTTAGCCACCTGCTGGGCCGCGGGCTGCGGCGTGGTGACGATCACGAAGCGCGACTGGGGCAGAAGCTGGGCGAGGGTCATCGACACGTCGCCCGTGCCCGGCGGAAGGTCGATGAGCAGGTAGTCGAGCTCGCCCCACTCGACGTCCTCGAGGAACTGGCGGATCGCCTTGTGCAGCATCGGCCCGCGCCAGACGACCGCCTGGTCGCGGCCCTCGAGGAAGAACTCGATCGACATCGCCTTGAAGCCGCCGTGGACGACGAGCGGGAGGATGCGCTTGTTCTCGGAGACCTTCGGCTTGCCGTGCACGCCGAGCATGCGCGGGATCGAGTAGCCCCACACATCGGCGTCGAGGGCGGCGGCGCGCTTGCCCTGGGCGAAAAGCGCCGCGACGAGGTTCGCGGTCGTGGTGGATTTCCCGACCCCTCCCTTGCCTGAGCCCACGCAGATCACGTTCTTGACCGCGGCCAGTGCTCCGTCGGGCAGCCCATCCGAGCGACCGACACGCTGCTTGAGCCCGTCCTTCTCGCGTTCGGAGAGGACGTCGAAGTCGACGTGGACCCGCTCGACGCCCGGCAGCGCCCGCACGGTGTGGTCGACCGCCTTCTGGAAGTGGGAGCGGATCGGGCAGCCCGCCGTCGTCAGGGAGACGGTGATCGACACCTCGCTCGAAGCGGGATACTCGACGCTGCGGACCATGCCCAGGTCGACGATGTTCTGGTGCAGCTCGGGATCCACGACGGTCCGCAGCGCCTGGCGGACCTCGTCGCGGGTGGGCATCTCGGTGAGAGTCATTCCGAGCCATTGTCGCAGCCGCCACTCGCCGCCGGGCAAGCGCGCAGAGGGCAGAAAAAAGACCGGCGAGACCCGAAGGTCCCGCCGGCCGAGGGAGGAGAGATGCTGCTACTGCCGGCGAGGTATGAGGCCGACAGCCTCTCCTCGCGCCGGCTCTCTCCGGGCCGGGCGAGGCTAAATCGGTGCGGAGCTAGCGCGCGGCGCCCGCCAGCTCCTCGACGCCCTTGGCGACATCGCGGGCGCCGCTCTCGAACTTGTCGGCACCGCGCTCGAAGTCGCGTCCGCTGCGGCGCAGGACGCGCTCGGCCTGCGTGCGGGTCCGCTTGACCTGACGCTCGAGCTTGTTGCGCTCGGTCGTGCCGCGACGCTCGTACTTGCGCACGTTGACGTCGAAGCGGTGGCGCAGCCGGCGCAGCTCGCGCTCGGCGGTCTTGCGGCTCGTGTACGGGCGCACGGCGCCGATCACGGTGTCGCGCGCACTGAGCCAGACGCCGAGGGAGATCAGCACCGGACGCTGAGCCTCGGTCACGGCTGCCTCGAGGCGGGTGGTCTCCGCCCGGACACGGCGCTGGGTCGTGCGGCCGGCGGAACGGGCAGTGGAGCGCGCCCCGCGGGCGCTCGATCGAGCCTGGCCGCGCGTCTGGGCCTGCGAGCGACGAGCCTGGTTGCGCTGGCGTGTGGCCGCCGCGCGCTTGGCGGTCGCCGAGCGCTGCGCCGGCGTACGCTGGCGCTGGCCGCTGTTCTGCGACTGGCTTCGGTTCTGGTTCTGAGTGGTTTCGGCCATGGTGTCTGAACCCTCCTACGAGTGAGTCTCTCCCCCCGGTGTACCCGAGGCGGTAAGGATATTATTTCTAACGATGGTAACTGTATACCAGCGAGCCGCCGGTTTCAAACGCGCTCTGTGAGAGGGTCGTCACAGAGCCTTCGGCCGCCTCGAGAGGGGCCGTGTGTGCGCCGCTCTTCTCCTATTGGCGATCCGGCGGCATGCCGACCACGTCGTGCCGCGCGGCTGGAGCCGCGCCTCCGAGCGGGAGAGCGCGTCGAGAGATCGAGAGTCTCGGCCCTAAGAAGCTGTTTCACAAAGGAGTTCGCGGTGACGCCGGCGAAGACCACGCTTCACTTGACATAACCGAGCGTGGAGGTGGTCGATGGCGTCGGTGTTCGAGGTCCGCGACGAGGTCTGGGAGGTCGTCGCGGCGCTGCTGCCCGAGACGCCCGAGCAGGTCGGCCCCGGTCGCCGGCGGGTTCCCGATCGGACGGCGTTCAACACCATCGTGTTCGTGCTGGTGACGGGCATCGCCTGGCGCCACGTGCCGCGCGAGCTAGGGCTGTTCGGGGGTGACGGCGTGGCGGCGGCTGCGCGACTGGCAGCAGACGGGGGTGTGGGAGCGCCTACATCGCACGCTGCTCGAGCGTCTTAACGCCGGCGGGGCGATCGACTGGTCGGCCGCGGTCGTCGTGGTCGAGCGGGCACTCGACCCCAAGGACCTGCGCTTCGTGGTCGGACTCCTCCGGGGTCGCCTCGCGTTCCGCCCGGGCCGCTGAGCTCCGCCCCGATCCGTTCCACCTACAAGAGGCGG
>JACCTJ010000295.1 GCA_013812485.1 Thermoleophilaceae bacterium | reverse complement strand
GAGCGGCTCACTCCCGATCAGCGGCTCGAAGCGCCCCACCACCGCCCACAGTCCCCGCAACCGCACCGCGGCTCGGCGGTCGACCGGCTCGACGCGCGCCTCGCTTACGATCCGTGAGCCGCCGTTCCCGTCCGCTTCCGACCAATGGGCGAAGAGCACGCGCGCGGTGCCGGGCTCGTTCCAGGACCGGAACGCGGCGGCGTTCTCGAGCCGCGGGTAGTCGCGGCGGAAGGTCCAGATCCGCCCGCACAGGCCCGACAGGAAGTGGTTCGGCCCGCTTTCGAGCAGGGTGAACGGGTAGCGGTCGAAAAGCTCGGCGAAGCGCAGGTCGGCGGGCGTGCCGGGGATCCGCCAGCGTACGAGGCGCCCGATCGTGCGGGTGTCCGAGAGGCGGACGCTCGAAGCCGCCCGCCATAGCTCATCGGCGTCGACCGCGGCCGCGCGCTCGCGGCGGGTACGCACCGCCGGTGAGCGCACCCACGCGTCGAGATCCTCCGACGACACCACCGCTTGCTCGCCCGCGACGGCGCTAGACCCGGCTGAGGACGACCCCGGCCACGAGCAGCACGCAGAACAGCAGATGCAGCTGCGCGGTGCGGAGCGGGAGCGTCGCCAGGGTATCGCTGCCCTCCTCGCGCGCGCTGCGGACCTGCTCGATGCGCCCGGTCGCAAGCGGGAGGGTCAGCAGCGGAAGCAGGACCGGCCACTCGAACAGCCCGGCGAGCCACACGACGACGAGCGTCGTGTAGGTGAGGATGAGCAGCGTCAGGTAGAGGATCCGCGCGTTGTCGAAGCCGAGGCGCACGGCGAGCGTGCGCACCCCCGCGGCGCGATCGCCGGGGATGTCGGAGAGGTTGTTGCCCGACACCGTCGCCGCGATCAGCAGTCCAGGCGCGAAGCCGATCCAGAACGCCGGCGCGTGGAAGGGGTCGCCGGTAACGGCGGTGTAGGCGCCCTGAGTCATCAGCGGGCCCATCAGGAAGATGATGCTGGCCTCCCCCAGACCCGCGAACTTGAGCGGCCGCGGCCCGGCCGAGTAACCCCAGCCGCCGAGGATCCCGATGATCCCGATGACCAGCAGCGCCGGGCCCTGGATCGCCACCATCACGAGCCCGAGCACGAAGGCGGCGGCGAAGAACGCGAGCGCGAGGCGGCGGCCCTCGACGATCGACATCAGCCCGGTGGTGAAGACCCGCGAGTTGTCGATCTTGTCCGGGGAGTCGACCCCGCGCGCGGCGTCCTCGGTGTCGTTGATGACGTCGGTGCCGGCGTGGACGCAGAGCAGGGCGAGGAGGGCCAGCGGGAGGACGGCCCAGTCCGCGTCGGCGATCCCGATCGCCGCCAGCGCGCCCGCGAGCGCGGGTACGAGCGAGGTGGGGAGGTACTGCGGGCGGGTGGCACGGAAGATGATCGCGGCCCGGCTCGGGGCCTCGGGCGACCGCGCGCCCGCGACCGCGCGCGGGTCTACCGCCGTGGTCCTGCCTGAGGAGATCTCCTCGTCGGTGTGGTCTGTCGTCAAGGTCGGGGTCGCCCGCGGGCAGCCGAATGCCGCATCTTGCTGAATACGGCGTCGGCTCGCCTTCGGGTCAAGTCTCGCTCGGACCGTCGAGGCGGGCGAACGACCGGTCGATCGAGCTGCGGCGGCGTGTCGGGGCGTGGTCGAGTATGCACCGAGACGCACGGATCACTGGGTTCGCAGGACAACAAGGGTCGGGCGCGACCAGGCCGGGGTCGACCGGACGACGGCGTAACGTCGCGTTCGTGGCTGGACTCGAGGAGACGAGCTATCACCTTGCTCTGCGGGCGCTCGAGGAGCAGGAGCGGCTGCTGTCAGAGCTTCGTACCCGGACGGGCACGCTCATCACCGCCGCCTGACCTACTGGCTGCAAGGGTTCAGGGCCAAGAACCAGACGACCATCGCGCGACTGGCTCGAAGGTTCACGTTCGCGGGTCTCGCTCTGCTGCTCGAGATCGCCTTGCTGGCCGTCGGCTTCGCGGTAGACTGATCAAGGCAATGAGCACCACAACCAGTTCATCCACGGTTTCTGAGCCTCCGCCTCCGCCTCCCCCTCCGCCCCCTGGAGTAGGGATCCCGGAGACTCGCGGCGGCAGCGGTTCGGCCGAGAAGTAGTAGCCCGCCAGGTCTGGCGCCTCGGCTAGACCACGAACCGCCCATCCCGCTGCAGCTCGGTCCCGTCCACGGTGATCGACCCGCCCCGGCGCAGGTCACACACCATGTCCCAGTGCACCGCCGAGTCGTTCGTGCCACCCGTCTCCGGGTAGCTCATCCCCACCGCCATGTGCACGGTCCCGCCGATCTTCTCGTCGAGCAGGATCTCCTTGGTCCCCGTGGCAATGCCGTAGTTCGTCCCGATTCCCAGCTCGCCGAGGCGCCGCGCGCCCTCGTCGGTGTCGAGCGTCTCGATCAGGAACTCCTCGCCGCGCTCGGCGCTCGCGTCGACGACCTTGCCCGCTTCGAAGCGCAGCCGCACGCCCGCGACCTCGCGGCCGCCGTAGACCGACGGGAACGAAAAGGCGATCTCGCCGTTGGCTGAGTCCTCTACGGGTCCGGTGAAGAACTCGCCGTCCGGCATGTTGTGCTCGCCCACGCAGGGGACGAAGGTTCGCTCCGACACGTTGAGGGTGATGTCGGTGCCGTTCGGCGCGGTGATCCGGACCTCCTCGCGGCCCTGGATCCAGTCGGCCAGGCGGCGGACCTCGTCGGACTGGCGCTGCCAGGCCGTGACCGGCTCGCCGTCGGTGGCCAGGCAGGCCGCGTAATAGAAGTCCTCGTAGCGCGCGAGCGACATGCCGGCCTCGCTCGCGTAGGCGTGGGTCGGGAAGAGCGTGACGTTCCAGCGGTACTCGCCCGCAGCGGCGCGGCGCATCGAGGTCTCCATGAGCGGCTTGCGCGCGCGGGCGTGGCGTGACTGGCGCTTCGGGTCGACGGTGCTGAGCTCGCGGGCGTTGGCGTCCGCCATGATCGCGATCCGCACGTCGGCGTTCTCGGCCGTCCAGGTCGAGGTCGGCGGGATCCAGTCGAGCTGCTCCTCGGAGGCGAGCTCGTAGAAGGCGGCGGCCGCGCCCTCGGTGGTCAGCTGCATGACGGGCAGGCCGCCCGCGCGCAGGACCTCCTCGTAGACCGCCTGAACGAGTGGCTCGGCCGTCGCCGTCGACTGGATGACGCAGACGTCGCCGTGCTCGACGCGGGTCGAGTACCGGACGAGGATCTGGGCGAGCGCGTCGGCGCGCTGGTCTCTCATGCGAGCTCCCGGGTGGCGGCCGTGCCCGTGGTCGCCCCGGGCGCGTCGGCGCGGGCGGCCGCGCGCTCGAGCAGCCAGCGGTGGAGGCGGTCCTCGCCGGTGATCTCGGTATGAAACGCCACGGCGAGGACATCTTCCTGGCGGACAGCGACCGGGCGCTCGCCCACCGAGGCGAGGACCTCGACCTCTCCCCCGTGCTCCTCGACCCACGGGGCGCGGATGAACACGGCTCGCACGCGCTCGCTGCGCTCGCCGCCGAGCGGCAGCTCGAGCTCCTCCTCGAAGCTCGAGACCTGGCGCCCGAAGGCGTTGCGCCGCGCGCGGATGTCGAGCACGTCGAGGTGGTCGCGGTCCAGCATGATCAGTCCGGCGCAGGTCCCGAGCGTCGGCGTGCCCGCGCGCACGAGGTCGCGCAACGGCTCGGCCAGCCCCTCGCGCTCGATCCCGAGGGTCATCGTCGTCGACTCGCCGCCGGGGATGACGAGCGCGTCCAGCCGGTCGAGGTCGGCCGGCTCCCGGACGACCTGCGCCTGCGCTCCCAGGCCGGCGAGCACCCGCGCGTGCGCCTCGAAGTCGCCCTGGAGGGCGAGGACGCCGACGAGGGCCACGGGGCGCCTACCAGCCGCGATGCTGGAGCAGACCGTCGCCGTTCGGACCGGCGAGGGAGGAGATCTCGAGGCCGGCCATCGCCGCCCCGAGCCCGCGCGAGGCTCCGGCCACGCGCTCCGGCTTGTCGAAGTTGGTGGTCGCCTCGACGATCGCCGCGGCGGTGCGGTCGGGGTCCTCGGACTTGAAGATCCCCGAGCCTACGAACAAGCCCTCTGCGCCGAGTTGCATCATCAGCGCCGCATCGGCCGGCGTGGCGATCCCGCCCGCCGAGAAGTTGACCACGGGCAGCTTGCCGCTCTGAGCGATCTCGCGCACGAGGTCGAGCGGCGCCGCCAGCTCCTTGGCGCTCTTGTAGAGCTCGGCGTCGTCCAGGCCTCCGAGGCGGCGGATCTCGCCGTGGATGGCGCGCATGTGGCGCACGGCCTCGACGACGTTGCCGGTGCCGGCCTCGCCCTTGGTGCGGATCATGGCCGCGCCCTCGCCGATCCGGCGCAGCGCCTCCCCCAGGTTCGTCGCCCCGCACACGAACGGGACCTTGAACGCCCACTTGTCGATGTGGTTGGCCTCGTCGGCTGGAGTGAGAACCTCGGACTCGTCGATGTAGTCGACCTCTAGCGTCTCGAGCAGCTGGGCCTCGACGAAATGGCCGATACGCGCCTTGGCCATGACCGGGATGGTCACGGCTTCCTTGATGGCCTCGATCATCGAGGGATCGGACATGCGCGCGACCCCGCCGGCGCTGCGGATGTCGGCCGGCACGCGCTCGAGCGCCATGACCGCCACCGCGCCCGCCGCCTCGGCTACGCGGGCCTGGTCAGCGGTCACCACGTCCATGATCACGCCGCCCTTGAGCATCTCGGCGAGACCGGTCTTGACACGGTGGGTGGCGACGTCGCGCATGTCCGTCAATCCTAGCTCCGGCTGGGTGTGGGCCCGCGGCGCGGGTGACCGAGCGGGGCCCGGGCAGCCCCGGGCGCGCGCCGGCCGCCTCGAGCGGGTCGGCGCCGGGCGCCGGGCGTATCCGCTAGAAACTCGTGAGCGACCGCGGGAGGGCGGTCATTGAACGCAGAAGGCCTATCGGCTGACCTCGTGCTGTCGGGCGGCGGCGTGCTAGGGATCGCGCACGTCGGAGTCGTCTCCGTGCTCGAGGAGCACGGCTACCGGTTCGAGCGGATCGCCGGTACCTCGGCCGGCTCGATCGTCGGGTCGCTGCTCGCCGCAGGCATGCCGAGCCCCCGCCTCGGCGAGATCATGAGGAGCCTCGACTACCCGAGCTTCCTTGACAAGGACAAGCTCGACCGGATTCCCCTGCTCGGGCCGCCGCTGTCGGTCGTGCTCGAGAACGGCTACTCCGAGGGGCGCCGGTTCGCCGAGTGGCTCGGCCGCGAGCTCGCCGAGCTCGGGGTCACGACCTTCGGCGACCTGCGTCTTCGCGACGACGGAGCCGGCGGGCGAGTCGAGCGCCGGTGGCGGCTCGTCGTCACGGCCGCGGACGTGACCCGGGGGCAGTTCGTGCGCCTGCCCTGGGACTACGAACGCTACGGGCTCGACCCCGACGAGCAGCCGGTGGTCGACGCGGTTCGTGCGTCGATCTCGGTTCCGTACCTGTTCGAGCCGGCCAGGCTCCGCCATCCCGACGGCGAGTCGCTGCTCGTCGATGGCGGCCTGATCACGAACTACCCGATCGACGTGTTCGACCGCAGGGACGGGAGGCGGCCGCGCCGGCCCACCTTCGGCGCGATCGTGGTGCCCCGGCTACCGGCCGAGGGCCCGAGACTTGGCGTGCCCGGGTTGCGCGCCGCGCGCCGGCTTCCTCCCCTCCGCTTCCTCGAGGCCCTCGTGGCCACGGCCCTCATCGGCCGCGACCAGGGCCACCTCGCGCAGCCATGGGTGCGCGCGCGCTCGATCGAGGTCGACAACCTGGGCGTCAACCCGTTCGACTTCTCGATCTCGCCCGAGGTCGTCGACCGGCTGTACGAGAGCGGGCGCCGGGCCGCGACCGAGTTCCTCGCGGGCTGGTCCTTCCCGGACTACATCGCCAGGTATCGCCAACCCGGAGCGGCGTGAGCGTCCGCGGCTCGGTCCCCCTACTTCAGCCTGAAGGCCTTGATCCGGTCCGCATACGCCGACTCGTCACGCGCGTACACCGCATACGCCAGCGCCTGCACGATCCCCAGCAGCGCCGCGTGCGAGCGCACGTAGCCGGGACTGTCAGAGGAGTAGTAAAGCCGGTGGCGGGCCAGCTTGGCCACCTCGCACAGGGTGGCGTCGCAGATCACGACCGTCTCGGCGCCGCGGTGGCGGGCGAACTTGAGCGCGCGGGCCACGAGCGGGTGGGCGCGGCCGGCCGAGAAGGCGATGACCAGCGTCGCCTCGTCCACCCGTCCGAGCCGCGCCAGGGCCTCCTGGCTCGCGCTGGCCACGACCTCGCAGCGCAGGTCGAGCAGGAGCAGCAGGTGACGCAGGTAGCTCGCGAAGAAGGCCATCTGGTCGGTGCCGCAGACGACGATCCGATCGGAGCGCGAGATGATGTCGACGGCGGCCTCGACCTCGTCGCGGTCGATCCGCCGCGCGGTCTCCTCGAGGTTCGCGTGGTCGGCGGCCAGAGCCGCCTCGAACTCGGTCTGGTCGAGCGGGAAGAGCGGCGCCGAGGGCAGCGGCTCGAGACCGCTCTCGGGGTTCTCACGCCAGCGGCGGTACTCCTCGCGAGCGGCGGCCTGGAGGCCGGGAAAGCCGTCGAAGCCGAGCCCCTGCGCGAAGCGGACCACGGTCGAGCTCGAGGTGTTGGCCCGGCGGGCGAGCTCCTCGGCGGTGTGGAAGGCGGCCTCGTCGAGGTGGTCGACGATGTAGCGGGCCACGTCCTTCTGCGATCGCGAGAAGCCGTCGAAGCGGTCGCGGATCTCCGAGGACAGGGTGACGAGCTGGGCGGTGGCGGTTGCGGTGGGCGGCACGCCCTTCGATTCGCCCAGGCGTTGAGAGTTCCTTCCGACCGCGCGCGGATGGAGTCCACGGTCGGACGGTATGTGTCCTAGGGTGTCCTCTCCATGACCACCTTCGAGCAGCCACAGCGCGAGGGCGGCGACGCCGCCGAGGTCGCCTGGGACATCGAGCCGCTCGTCGACGGCGAGGGCGAGGCCGGCGTCGAGCGCCTGCTCGACCTCGCCAC
>JACCTJ010000176.1 GCA_013812485.1 Thermoleophilaceae bacterium | reverse complement strand
CGGGGTTCTCGCGATCCAGCAGCGCCAGCGGGCGCACGAACTGAGCGCGGAACCCGGTCTCGCACTCGACGATCGTGCCCCAAGCCACGACCGCGCCCCAGACGCACTCGGGTGCCGGGAGCTCGGGCTCCGCGGCGAGCGAGTAGTACGCCGACCAGCCACACCTGCAGTCACGATAGGGGGCCTCGTGACCGCGCAGCGCGAAGCACTTCGCGACGCGCTCTCGGTCCGTCGGCCATGGCATCAGCCCAACGCGCGGGGCGATCATCCCGAGTGCTGGGTTCGGCACGAAGCGGCCGGCGACGAAGATGCCGGAATACAGGCCGCCGCGCTTGCATCCCCAGTGGCGAAAGCCGACGAGCGGCTCCGCGACCGGCTCGGCCCTCACGCTCGCTGCGCTTCGACCGGCTCGGGCTCGCGCGGCGGTGGCGGCGGCTCGCGATCGGGTTCGGGCTCGGGTTCGCGATCGGGCTCGGGCTCGGGTTCGGGCTCGGGCTCGGGCTCGGGAACTCGGACCGGCGCCGGTCGGTCGGTCTCGCGGATGGGTTTACCGATGTCACCCATGATGGGCCGAAATGGTACGGCACCGGAGCACCGGCGATGCTGCCACCGATGAGCGTAGAACCGCCCGCGGCGATGCCCGCCCCAGAAGCTTCGCTTCACACGCCCGTCCGTGCGCCTCGCCATCGAGCGCCGCCTCGCGCGAGTTGCGATGCCGGCGGGATCGGTCCCACGGCCGCGCAGGCGAGCTGAGCTAGCTCTGCGCCGAGAGCTGGTCTTCGAGCTTGTTGAAGGTGTCCGTCCGACCGTCCCGGTGGAGCTCATGGCGCGCCTCGGTCTTGAAGGGACCTTGCGCGAAGACGACCTCCGTCGACCCACCGAGATCCCGGAAGGAGAGCTCGACCATGGTCTCGACGTCATCGGGATCGGGATCCTCCCACCTGAACGTGTAGGCGAGGCGGTTGGGTGGATCGACCTCGCGGAACTCTCCCGTCAGATAGAAGGCCTCGCCCTCCGGCGGCTGCATCTTGATCCGGTAGCTCTCCCCGACTCGCGGGTCGAACTCGAGGCTCGGGATGGTGAAGCCCTCGGGACCCCACCACCGCCGAAGCTGGTTCGGATCGGTGAAGGCCTCGAACGCGAGGGGAGAAGCGGCAGGGAGCATGCGCGTCATCTCGAGCGTGAGGGCGTCCGGCCGCCTCGCCATGCGCCGATCCTATCGAGGGCCCGCTTGACTCTTCGCCGCCTCGCCCCGGAAGCACGCTCCGCCGTCCTCCGCGTTCGTGGCTGCAATGCGTCGGCGCCCGCTGGGTGGCGAGCGCAGCACCGCCTTGTCGCTTCGGCAACAGACGAAGACGAAGAGCCGAACCGCGACGGTCTCGGTCACTGTGCTTCGCGCGCTGACTTACAGAGGCACGAGCTGCGGAGCCACCGTGTCCGCGACCAGTTCGAGCTGTCGCTGCTCGTCGCCGAGCGGCCAGAGGTAGACGCGCTGGCAGCCGGCCTCCGCGTAACGAGAGAGGAGCTCGACGCAGTGCTCCGGGGGACCGACGCAGACCTGGCCACAAAGGTCCTCGGGATCTCGTCTCAGGACTGGAGCCAGGACATCGCCGAGCACGCGGTCGGCCTCCGATCGATCCTTCGACACCCAGGTCCACATCGTCGCGAGCGCGGTCGGAAAGCCATCTGCGTGCCGCCCGCGAGCCTCGAGCGCACACGCCAAGGCCGTGCGGGCGGCTGAGAAGCCTTCCGGCGTCGTGTTGTACGCGGAGGCGAGCCAGCCGTCACCCGCCCTGGCGACGCGGGCGAGCCCGGCCCGCGAACCCCAGCTTCCGATCCACAGGGGGATGCCGTCCTCGCGCCGGGGACCCGGCGCGAGCTCGATATCGGGCGCCACGGGGTAGTAGCGCGGCTCCGCGGGCAGCGGTTCTCCGTTGAGCAGTGCTCGCAGCACGGCGAGCGCCTCGTCGAATCGCTTCCAGCGCTCTTCGAATGGGACGCCGAGAACGTCGTAATCACGTTCCGAGGAGCCCGGTCCCAAGGCGGCGACTAGTCGACCGTCGGAGAGGACGTCGATCGCCGCGAGCGCCTTGGCCAACGGAACCGGGCCTCGCAGGACGGGGAGCGACACCGTGGTGGCCAGCGTCATCTGACCCGAGCGTTCGATCATGCTCGCGAGCGCCGTCGGTCCGTCGAGCCAGGGCGTCTGGAAGACGAAGTGGTCGTTGGTCGAGAGAGCGGCGAATCCGCAGTCTCTGGCGGCGTCGACGGCCCCCTCGAGCCGCCCCAGGGAGAGCCGCTCCTCGCCGAACTGCATCAGCGGCAGATGTACGCCGAGATCCACCCGACAATCGTGCCAGCTTCGCAGTCGCCTGACCACGAGCGCTCCTGTACCGGGGTGGCGGCATTCTCCCCGCTCGCGCCGGACGGGCCGCACGCTTGTCCTTCGCGCGAGTCGCGGGACTGACCGATGGCACTTTGCGGTCGCCCGTTGCGCAGCCCCGGAGTCCCCCTGAGCCGAATGGCTTCAGTGCTTCGGAGGAAGGGAGCGCGCGTACGCGACGCCGCGCCTGACCCACGGCTCGAGCTGGCGCTTGGTTCGCAGGCCCTCGGCCTCGACTCGCAACCAGCCCTGCATCGCGCGCCCGCGCATTTCGAAGGGTCGCGCATGCGGCTTGGTCACGAGTGCGTCGGTGTCCTTGGGCCCGACACGCACCATCAGGCCCCCTTGGCCGCTGGCGCCCACGGACATGTTGCCGCCGACGAGGAAGGCGAGACCTCCGAACATCTTCTTTTCGGTGACGTCTGGGTCGCCGGCGATCAGCTCACGGACGCGGTTGGCGAGATCTTCGTCGTACACCACCAAGGCATTGTCGTCTACCGCCGGTCGGACGGCGCGCTCCCGATCGGTATTCGTCTCGCCTGCTCGCTTCCGCTTCGCGAGGAGCAGGTCCGAAGGCCATCAGCGCGTCTCAGCAAGTGCGTCCGCCGCGCGGTGGCCGAGAATCCTCTCGTGCCCCGCCTTGCAACGTTCTACGGAATCGTGATCTGGATGTATCGCCCGGACCATCCGCCGGCGCACTTCCACGCCCAGTGCGGCGAGCACGTCGCCCAGATCGAACTCGGCACTCTGCGCGTCATGAACGGGGCGCTGCCGCCACGCACACTGCGGCTCGTTCGTGAGTGGGCCCAACTGCATCCTGAAGAGCTCGCCGACAACTGGGCTCTTGCTCAGGCACTCGAGCCGCTGGTTGCGATCGAGCCCCTGCCCTAACATGACGACGATGCTTCGAGTCACCGAGGTTGAGACGCTTGACGGCCACCGCCTTCGCGTTGGGTTCAACGACGGCGTGGTGCGGGACGTCGACTGCTCGTTCCTGCTCCACGGGACGCTCGGGGAACCGTTGCGCGATCCCGACTACTTCAAGCAGGCGCGCGTCGACGAGGAGGCCCGCACCGTGGTCTGGCCCAACGGACTGGACCCGGCGCCCGAGCTGTTGCACGGCGACAACGAGCCGGCGACACCGAAGCGCTCGCGCTCCACTGCCATCCAGGCATAGCACCAACCGCTCCCTCGCGGCAAGACGCGCTACGGTCGCCGAGCTGTCGTAAGCAGCGCTCCTCCTTCGCGTGCGAAGGGCGAGAGCGCATGTCGCGCGACGGGACCGTCGGAGCGACCACCTTCGCTCCCAAGGAGATCGGAGCGACGCTCATCTACCATCTCCCCGGTGCAACAGGAAGCGCTGAGGGCGCTCCAGGCCCCGCTCAAGGAGCGCTACGCCGATGAGCCGAGCGCCGCGGCGGTCACGCTGTCGGCGGTCGGCACGCTGGGAGAGGGCGTGTCGTGCTCGGTGCAAACCGGCCGCGCGATCGCGGAAGCTGGGCTTCATGCGGCGACCGGCGGCGACGGCTCCCTCCTCTGCTCCGGCGACATGCTGCTCGAGGCGCTCGTCGCCTGTGCCGGGGTGACGCTGCAGGCGGTCGCGACCTCTCTTGGAATTCCCGTGGCGTCAGGCAGTGTGCGGGCCGACGGAGACCTCGACTTCCGCGGCACGCTGGGTGTGGACCGCGAGACGCCGGTGGGTTTCTCCGCGATCCGCCTTTCCATCGACCTCGACGCGGACGCTGACGAGGACCAGCTCGCCGTGCTGCTAAGCCTCACCGAGCGCTACTGCGTGGTCTATCAGACGCTGGCCCGGTCCCCGGCGCTCTCCACCAACATGGAGATCGCGTAGGCGGGGAGCTCGCCGGATTCGAAGCTGTCCTCTTCGAAGAGCCCTCGGGTGATCTCGCAACAGGCATCCGCGGCCAGGGGCGACGTTGCGGCGTGACCCCCTAGAAGAATCGGCCTAAGTTCGTCTTACCGCTCAGGCTTGACCCCGATTAGCAGGGCCACCTCGAGCCACTTCCAATAGCAGTCGACGTCCTCGAAACCAACCTCTCGGAGCCAGCGCAGCTGGGTCTCGACGTCGACGAGGCGGTCCGAGGGGTCTTCCCATTCGAGCGGCTCGCCGATCGCTTCGTAGAAGCGCCGATGAAGACGCGCGGTGGGTGATGCGACGTGCTCGAAGTTGGCGAAGACGCCGCCTGGCTCGAGCCCGGCGAAGATCTCCGCGTAGAGCGATCGCTTTCGGTCGTCCTCGAGGTGGTGGATCGCCAGCGAGGACACGACGCTGTCGAATCGACCCAGGTCGGGAAGCGGCTCGGCGAGGTCGTGGTGGAGCAGTTCTACCGGTTGGTCGGCGAAGCGCTCGCGCGCGCGCTCGAGCATCGGCTCGGAGACATCGACCGCGACGGCCACGCTCGCGGGCCGGTCGGCGCGCACGAGGGCGAGCAAGCGCCCGTCGCCGGTGCCGAGGTCGAGGATCCGGCGCGCGGCGAGCGGCACATGCTCGAGCAGCACACTCTCGCCGTCGGCCCTATGGGGGACGGTGTCCACCAGCTCGAGGTAGTGGTCGACGTGCTCGCTCCTCTTCCACTCGCTGGCGGCCACGCTCACATGGTGACGATCAACTGACGCGAGCGGGTGACAGGGCAGATCGGATCACGCGACCGCGTCGAAGAGCGGGCGGGCGGCTCAGGGCGAGTTCGGTCGGACGATCCGGCGAAGTGGCCACTGGCTTTGGGCGAGCGGTAGGCGTCGGCGGTGCCGGTACCGTGGGCTCGGTGCGAATAGCGACCTGGAACGTCAACTCGGTCAAGCAGCGTGTGCCGCGGCTCCTGCCTTGGTTAGACGAGCGGCGACCCGACGTGGTCTGCCTGCAGGAGACCAAGCTCACAGACGACGCCTTCGCCGACCTGCTCGGCGACGAGCTCGCCGACCGCGCCTACACAGTCGCGGTCCACGGCGAGGCGACATGGAACGGGGTGGCGATTCTCTCGCGTGTCGGGCTGGACGATGTGGTGCTGGGACTAGCCGGCGCGCCGGGCTTCCCGCATCCGGAGGCCCGGGCGGTGTCTGCTCGGTGTGGCGGGATCCGGGTGGTCTCGGTGTACGTACCGAACGGGCGCGTGCCGGACTCGGAGCACTACCAGTACAAGCTCGCGTGGCTGGCTTCGCTGCGCGAGCTGGTTGCCGCCGCCCCAGAGGCGACGGTCGTATGTGGCGACATGAACATCGCCCCGACCGACGATGATGTGTTCGATCCGGACGCCTACATCGGCCAGACGCACGTGACCCCGCCCGAGCGGGCGGCGCTGGCGGAGCTACAGGCGCTCGGCTTGTGTGACGTCGTGCGCGATCGCTGGCCGAACGAGCGGGTGTTCACCTACTGGGACTACCGGGCGGGTATGTTCCATCAGGATCTCGGGATGCGGATCGACCTGGTACTGGCCGGCGCGACGCTCGCCGGCCGTGTTCGGGCGGCATGGGTAGACCGGCAGGCCCGCAAGGGCAGCGGGCCGAGCGATCACGCACCGGTGATAGTGGACCTGGACGAGGCGCCGGACGGGGACATCGGGCCGGTCGTGCCACCGCCCTCCGCACCGGCGGCCCGGCGCGGCTCGGCCAAGAAGCTCCCGCAGTCGAGGTAGCCATTACCGGGGCCGTTCGCGGTCGCGCGACGGCTGCACCCGCTTGGGCTCTCCCGGCATCTTCGGATAGTCGGGCGGATAGGGCATGTCGCCCACTCCCTCGGCGGCGTCGCGCTCGTACAGGACCAGCAGCGGCTGCAGCGAATGGGCGGCGTCGTCGATCGCGGCATGCCGGTCGCCCACCTCGGCGAAGCGCGCGGGCATGGTCGCGACCGTGAAGTCCTCCGGCGCGATCCCGGCGAGCTCCTCCCACGTCACCGGCGCGGAGACGGGCGCGCCTGGCCTGGGCCGCACGCTGTAGGCCGAGGCGATCGTGCGATCGCGCGCGTTCTGGTTGTAATCGACGAAGATGCACTCGCCGCGCTCCTCCTTCCACCACTTCGTCGTGACCTCGCCGGGGAGGCGGCGCTCGAGCTCGCGCCCAAACGCGATCGCGGCGTGGCGGACGTCGGTGAACGTCCAGCGCGGCTCGATGCGGACGTAGACGTGGACCCCGCGGCCGCCCGAGGTCTT
>JACCTJ010000025.1 GCA_013812485.1 Thermoleophilaceae bacterium | reverse complement strand
AGCTGGACCACGGTGCCCGCGAGCACCCCGATCGCGTAGGCGTAGATCTCCTTGCCCTCCGGCAGCACGGGCGTGAGCCCGACGAGCGCGCCGATGATGACCAGGTTCCAGGCGATCGGCGCGAGCGCGGGAACGCTGAAGTGGTCGAACGAGTTGAGCATGCCGACCACGAGCCCGGAGATCGCCAGCAGCGCGACGATCGGGAACATGAGCCGCGAGAGGGATACGGTCAGGCTCTCGAGCGCGGGATCGAAGCCGGGCGCGAACAGCGGGACGAGCGCGGGCGCGGCGAGGATGAATCCGGCGGTGAGCGCCCCGAGCACCACGGTCAGCAGGAAGAAGACACCCGAGGCCACCCGGAAGGCCTCGCGCCGGTCGCCCTTCTCGAGCAGCTCGGTGAAGATCGGCACGAACGCGCCCTGCAGCGCGGCGTCGGCGAACAGAGCTCGCACGAGGTTCGGCACCTGGAAGGCGATCGTGAAGGCCGACATCGCGCCGGATACGCCGAAGAACCCGGCGACGATGATCTCGCGCGCGAGTCCCGCGACGCGCGAGACGCCGGTGGCGAGCGAGAAGAAGGCGGTGCTGAGGGCGAGGCGGCGGCCGCGGGCCGCTCGGGCCTCGGGGTGGGGCGGCGCAGCTGCCTCGGGGGGCTCTGCGGCGGCGGGCGCGGGCCCCTCGGGGGGCTCTGCGGCGGCGGGCGCGGCGGCCTCGGGGGGGTCCTCTGCGGGGGGGCCCTCGTCCCCCCGCGCGCCCGGCTCCGCGGGCCTCGAGTGGGGCTTCTCGGAGGGCACGAGCGCGCTATAGTACGGCCCGCGCCGCGACTCGGTCACCGGGTTGCGGCTCGTTTGCGTCTATGGCCAACATTCACTCTCAGGAGAAGCGGATCCATCGCTCGGAGCGCGAGCGGCTGGAGAACCGCCAGTACACGTCCTCGGTCAGGACCTACTTCCGCCGGTTGAGCGCGGCCGTCGAGGCCGGCGACGCCGAGTCGGCCGACGCCGAGCACCGCGTGCTCGCCTCGCGGATCGACCGGGCCGTCCGCCACGGCGCGATCCATCGCAACAACGGCGCGCGCAAGAAGGCCCGCGCGGCGCGGTTGCGAGCTCGGGTCTCCTAGCCGCGCTGTCCGGCGCGCGAGCGCCGCGCCTCAGCCGCGCGCGAGCGCCCTCTTTCAGCCGGTCGCTTGCTTCGGCGTCAGCGCGAGCTCGTCGCCTCAGCCGGTCGCTCGCGCCAGCGTGAGTGAGAGCTCGGTCGCCTCATCGAGGCCCTCGCCGCTGCGGCTGCGCGCCTCGAGGTCGGCGAACGCGCACAGCGCAAGCTCGAGGCCGTCGCGACTCGCGGTGCGGGCCTGCGCGACCGTGCGCTTGGCCACCCAGGGGGGGACCGAGAGCGACCCTGCGACCTTCTGCTCCGCAAGCCCGGCGTCGAGCAGCCGGCTCGCCTGGTGGACCTCGCGCAGCCGCCGCACGAGCGGAAAGAGCAGCGTCCCGGGCCGTCCCTCGCGGGCGATCAGGCCCTCGGCCAGCGCCAGGGTCCGAGGCCGATCGCCGGCCACGAGGGCGTCGGCGAGGTCGTAGACGCCGGCGCCGGCCTCGCCCGAGGCGAGCTCTTCGACGTCCGCGGCGGAGAGCCGCGTGGCCGGGTGCACGGCCAGCGCCAGCTTCTCGAGCTCCCGCAGAAGCCGGGTGGGGCGGTTGCCGACCCCGGAGACCAGAGCCTTGGCCGCCTCGGAGTCGAGGCTCAGACCCTGCTCGCGGGCTCGCTCGACGACCCACCCGGGGAGCTTCCACGGCTTCGGCGCGAGATGCTCATGGACCTCGCCACCGGCGTCGTCGACGGCCTTGCGCAGGCGAGCGAGCGGCTTCCCGCGCACGATCAGCACCAGGACCGTCTCGGGAGCGGGGTCCGCGATCGCGACTTCGAGCGGCTCGAGATCGCCGGCCTTCCAGGCTCCCGCGTCGTCGACGAGCAGGTAGCGGGGCCCGCCGCCCAGCGTGAGCGAAGCCGCGGCCGCGGCGACGGCGTCGGGACTCGACTCGGGCGCGTCGAAGCGCTCGAGGGCGCCGGCTCCGCCCTCCGTCTCGGCCCGCGCGCGCACGCGGGCGCGCCAGGCATCGATCTTGGCGTCGTCGTCGCCGGTGATGAGGTAGACGGGCTTGAGCGC
>JACCTJ010000262.1 GCA_013812485.1 Thermoleophilaceae bacterium | reverse complement strand
CGATCAAGGAGGCGCGGCGCGCGGACCGCTTTACGCAGCTCGCCATGGTCGCCAGCGATGAGGCACTCGCCCAAGCGGGCTGGGCGGACGGGCCGTCGGTGGATCCCGATCGCGTCGGCTGCGTGATGGGCACGGGGATCGGCGGCATCGGCACGATCGAGGAGCAGCTCGAGGTGCTGCGCGTGCGCGGCGCCGCGGCGGTCTCGGCGCTCGCCGTGCCGATGATGATGGCCAACGCCGCCTCCGGGGTCCTCGCGATGCGTCACGGCTTGAAGGGGCAGTGCTATGGAACCGTGTCCGCCTGCGCCGCGGGCGCCCACGCGATCGGCGCCGGGCTGCGGATGGTCCAGCACGGCGACGTGGAGGCGTGCCTCGTGGGCGGTGCCGAAGCCGGTATCACGCCGCTCGCCCAGGCGGCCTTCGAGGGCATGGGCGCGACCTCTCCGTCGGGTGTCTCGCTCCCGTTTGACGCCCGCCGCGATGGCTTCGTGATGGGCGAGGGGGCGGCGGCGCTCGTGCTTGAGTCGGAGGAGGCCGCACGGGAGCGTGGCGCAGAAGTGCTCGGGTACCTGATCGGCTACGGCGCTACGGCGGACGCCCACCACCTGACCGCGCCCGATCCCTCGGGCGGAGGCGCTTCGCGCGCGATCACGCTCGCCATCGCGGACGCGGAGGTCGAGCCGGACGGCGTGGACTGGGTCAATGCCCACGGGACCTCGACCCCGCTCAACGACGCCTCGGAGACCGAGGCGCTCAAGACCGCGCTGGGGAAACGGGCCCACGAGATCCCCGTTTCCTCGCTGAAGTCGGCGATCGGGCACACGCTCGGCGCCGCCGGTGCGGTCGAGGCGGCCGCCACGGTGCTGGCGCTGCGGCGCGGGATCGCCCCGCCCACGGTCGGCTGGGAGGAGCGCGAGGAGTCCTGCGACCTCGACTACGTGCCCGGCGACGCCAGGACGCTCGAGAGCGATGGAAGGCCGCTGCGGGCGATCTCCAACTCCTTCGGCTTCGGTGGGCACAACGCGGTGCTCTGCCTGGAGGCGGCATGACCCGCGGGCGAACGATCACCGAAGCCGACATCGTCGCGTTCTCGGGGTTGACCGGCGATCATCATCCCCAGCACACCGACGCCGTGTGGGCCGAGGCGGGCCCGTTTGGCGGCATCGTTGCGCACGGGATGCTGGTGCTCGCCTACGCCCTCGGGCTCGTCCCGCTCGATCCCGAGCGCATCGTCGCGCTGCGCCGCTTCGAGGACGTCGTCTTCAAGCGGCCGGTGCTGATCGGGGACACGATCCACGTCGAGGTCAAGCTCGTGCGACCGAACGAGGGCCGCGGCCTCGAGGGATATGAGTGGCGGATCCTCAACCAGCGCGACGAGCTCGTGATCCGGGCGAAGATCGAGGCGGTGGTGCGAGGTGAGGATGACCCCGAAGCCGAGGCGGAGTCCGAGCCGGCCGGGCAGCCCGCCGAGGGCGAAGGGGCGGTGACGCGATGATCCTCGAGGGCAAGCGCCTGCTGATCACGGGGGTGATGACCAGGCAGTCGATCGCCTATGCGGTCGCCGACCAGGCCCAACAGCAGGGGGCCGAGGTCGTGCTCACGAGCTTCGGCCGCGCGCGCAGGATGACCGAGCGGGCCGCCGGCGGCCTCCCCGACACGGCTGACGTGCTCGAGCTGGACGTCAACAAGCCCGAGGACTTCGCCGCCCTGGCGGACGAGCTGGGCTCGCGCTGGGGGGCGCTCGACGGCGTGCTCCACGCGATCGCCTTCGCCCCCGAGGACGCCATCGGCGGAGGCTTCCTCGACACTCCGCCCGAGAGCGCCGTCCAGGCCTTCACCACAAGCGCCTACTCGCTCAAGGAGCTCGCCGTGTCGCTCGCGCCGCTCTTCGACAAAGCCGAAGGCGGCAGCGTGGTCGGCCTCGACTTCGACGCCTCGGTGGCGTGGCCCGTCTACGACTGGATGGGGGTCGCCAAGGCCGCGCTCGAGTCGGTCGCGCGCTACCTGGCCCGCGACCTCGGCCCGCGCGGCGTGCGAGTGAACCTCGTGTCGGCCGGGCCGATCGAGACCGCCGCCGCCGGCGGGATCCCGGGCTTCGACCAGCTCGCCGCCGGGTGGCAGGGGCGGGCTCCGCTCGGCTGGGACGCGAGCGACCCGTCTTCGGTCGCTGGAACTGTCTGCTATCTCATGTCCGACCTCGCGCGCGGGGTGACCGGTGAGATCATCCACGTCGACGGCGGCTACCACGCGATGGGCGCCCCGCTGTCATGAGCGACGCGGTCTTTCTCACCGGCGGCACGGGCTTGCTCGGGATGGAGCTCATCGCGCAGCTGCTCGAGCGCGACGAGGGTCCGGACATCTTCGTCGCAGTGCGCGCCGGCGACGCCGACGAGGCGCAAGAGCGCGTCACCACGTTGCTCGCACAGCTCTACGACGACCCGCCCGCCAGCGCCTCGCGGCTGCGGCCCGTACGCGCCGAGCTCACCGCGCCCGAGCTCGGACTCGATGCGGCCGACCGGCGCGAGGTCATTGCCGCGACCGGCCGCGTCGTGCACTGCGCCGCATCGGTCGAGTTCACGCTCCCGCTGCCCGAAGCGCGCGAGATCAACGTCGAGGGCGTCCGCCGCGTGCTCGAGCTCGCGCACGAGATGGACGGCCTGGAGCGGTTCGTACACGTCTCGACCGCCTACGTCTGCGGACGCCTGACCGGTGTCTTCGAGGAAGACCAGGACCCTCCCGGAGAGGGATTTCGCAACACCTACGAGCAGACCAAGTGGGAGGGGGAGCAGGCGATCGCCGAGGCCGACCTGCCCCACGTAATCGTGCGCCCGAGCGTCGTCGCCGGCGAGGATCCCAGCGGCTGGACCTCGACGTTCAACGTCATCTACGCGCCACTCCAGGCCTTCGCCCGCGGCCTGTTCACCGAGGTCCCCGCCGACCCTGAAGGGATCATCGACATCGTGCCCGTCGACTACGTCGCCGAGGTCATCGAAGCTGCCCTCTATGAGCCCGAGGCGACCGGCGCGTTCCACGCGGTCGCAGGCGAGCGGGCAATGACGGTCACCGAGCTGATCGAGCACGCCTGCAGCGCGCTGGGCCGCGAGCCCCCAGAGCTGTCGCCCCCCGGGACGTTGGCGGACAACCACCCCGCGGCCGTCTTCGAGCCCTACTTCGACGTCCACTCCCGCTTCGGCGACCGGCGCGCGCGCGGCCTGCTCCCAGACGGCGCGGGCCCACGCTCACCAGAGGACTACATGCCCGCGCTGATCGACTACGGCGTCCAAACACGCTGGGGCAAGCAGCCACTCAGCCGCCAGGCCGCCAGAGCCCGCACGGCCCCTCAATGAGCTCGAGAGAACGCACGCACACAGACGAACGATCCACACCTGTCCTGTTCCCAGGGCAGGGGAGCCAGACGGGCGACATGGCGCGAGCGCGACGAGCGCATTCCCTTCCCGGCCACGACCTGGAGGCCACTGATGGCTGATGCGTCGGTCAGAGAGCGACCGGCACTCGGCTCGGAGCGCATCGTGGCCGGCGCGGCTATCGGCGCGGCGGGGATGGCCGTGCCCGACAAGGTGGTCGAGAACGATCCGATCCAGGAGCGGCTCGGGGTGGAAGGGGGGTGGATCACCAAGCGCACCGGCATCAGCCGGCGCCACGTCCTCGCTCCCGGGGAGCGGCTGATCGACATAGCCGTGAAGGCCGGCGGCGCCGCCC
>JACCTJ010000002.1 GCA_013812485.1 Thermoleophilaceae bacterium | reverse complement strand
GGGTCGCAAGGACTACGTCGAGGCGTTCTTCCGTAACCTCGACTGGGACCACGTCAACCGCCAGCTCGAGCAGGCCGAGAAGGCCTCGCTCGGCGCGAGCGACCCGGCCCTTCAGGAGTAGCGAGGGGCCCCGACGCGCGGCGCGGCCTGCGGGCCGCGTCGCGGCGCCGGCGGCCAGAGAAGCAAGCACCCGCGGGCACCCCCTCGAATCCCTCGCGGGCCGAGGGGACCTGAGCCGCCCTCGCCGCCGGCGCGGCGCTCCCTCGAAGGCCCAGGCCTTCGACCGCTGCGCCCCCCGGGTGCGCGTGCGCTCGCCCGAGAGCGTAGGATTGCGCCGTCCATGACCTCGTTCGACCTGGAGACGAGCCGCGAGGGAGCGCAGGCCCGGCTCACGCTCTTCGGCGAGCTCGACATCGCCGCGGCCCCGCGCCTCGACGCCGAGCTCACCGAGCTCGAGCCCGAGGGCCCCGATCGGATCGTGCTCGACCTCAGGGGGCTGACCTTCCTCGACTCGACGGGTCTGCGCTCGCTGCTGGGCGCCGACGCACGCGCCCGCGAGGCAGGCCGGAGCCTGACCCTCATCCAGGGGCCTGACGTCGTTCAGCGGGTCTTCTCGATCACGGGGCTCGACGGGCGCCTCGACATCGTCGAGGACGAGGCCGCGCTGCTGGCCTCCGGCCCGAGCTGAGCGCGAGCGCGCCCCGGCGCGCCCCTCCTAGGCCGGCTCTGCCCGGCCCCCTCGGGCGAGCTCGAGCCACACCCGCGTGTGACCGTTGCTCAAGACCCCCCAGCGCGAGCTGAGGCGCTCGACCAGGTGCAGCCCCCACCCGGAGTCGCGGGGCGAACGAGCGGACCGCGGCTTCGGCTTGAAGCCGCTTCCGCCATCCTCGACGGCCACGAACACGTGGTCTCCGGATACCGAGACCTCGACGCGCACCGGCGCGTCAGCCGCCGCGTCGGCGTGGCGGACGCTGTTGGTCACCAGCTCGGTGACCAACAGGTGCATGTCCTGGAGGACTCCCCGCTCGAGCTTGTGCGCGAGTCGCCCGAGGGCGTCACGGGCCTTTCCGGCCGCGTCGACATCAGGGTCGAGCCGCAGGCTGAGGCTGGAGCGAGCGCCGTCTGCCCCGGGCCGCCTGCCGCCCGACGGCCCGTCGCCGCCTGAGCTGGCGAGCCTCAAATCGGGCATGCCGGCTGCGGTCATCGCGGCGTCGAAGAGGCGGCGCTTGAACACAAGGCCCACTGTTCCCGCCTGGGCACCCCCGCCAATCATCGTCTCTCCATGTGCACTAGTACTCAGTCCGGGAGTTTCCGTGCAGTTCAAGGATTCGCCTGCAAGTGGCGCGAAGTCCGGCTCGTCCGTATGGTCGAGTGGGAGGTCGTCGATGTCGCGCACCGCCGTAGATGTGGTCTTGGATGAGCAAGAGCGCGTGGCGCTCGAGCGCATCGTGAACGCCCAGACCAGCGAGCAACGCATGGTTGTGCGCGCACGGGTGGTGCTGCGCGCGGCTGCGGGCGAGACCAACGCCGAGATCGCGCCCGCGGTCGGACTCTCGGCGCACAAGACGGGCCAGTGGCGCCGGCGCTTCGCCGAGCGAGGGCTCGAGGGTCTGCGCGACCTGCCGCGGCCGGGCGCGCCGCCGCGCTACTCCCACGACGAGCGCATCGGGGTGTTCAAGACGGCGTGCTCGCCGGCGCCCGAGGGAGAGACGCACTGGACGGTCAGGAGCCTGGCCGAGGCGACGGGGATCGGCAAGAGTCGCGTGCACGAGATCCTCTCCGAGGCCGATCTGAAGCCCCACCAGGTGCGCAGCTGGCTGACGAGCCTCGATCCCGACTTCGACACCAAGCAGGCCGACGTGTGCGGGCTCTACCTCGATCCGCCCGAGGGCGCGATCGTCGTCTCGCTCGACGAGAAGACCGGCGTGCAGGCCAAGCAGCCGATCCGCCAAGAGATCGCAGTCGCCCCGGGCCGGCCCGCCCGGCGGGAGTTCGAGTACAAGCGCCATGGCACCGTCGCGCTGCTCGCGGCGCTGCTCGTGCACACGGGGGAGATCAAGGGCCAGGTCTATGAGCGCCACAGTCGAGTCGAGTTCCTCGACTTCCTCACCCGCCTGGAGGCGGAGATCCCCCAGGGCAAGGCGGTGCACGCGATCCTCGACAACCTCCAGGTGCACAAGACCCCCGAGGTCGTGACCTGGCTCGAGGCGCACCCGCGCTGGAGCTTTCACTTCACCCCGACCCACGCGTCGTGGCTCAACCAGATCGAGCTGTTCTTCTCGATCCTCTCCCGGCGCCTGCTCAAGCGGGGCGTCTTTAGCTCTACGGCCGACCTCAAGGCCCAGCTGCTGGCGTTCATCGAGCGCTACAACCCCACCGCGAAGCCGTTCGCCTGGACCTACGCGGGCAAGCCCCTCACAAAATGAACCCGAACTATCGGACACGGTACTAGGGACGCATGCAGTTCCTCGGCTACGCGTTGACGATTGTCGGGGCCGCACTCGTGCTAGCGGCCATCGCGTACGTGCTCGGGTAACAACCCCAGCAACCTGATTCAGGCCAAGAATCGGAACGGGCGAAATCGGCCGTCCTCGTAACGCGGTGGTTGCGCAACACATAGGGGGTTTTCAGAGCCATTCCTAGCTACCCCACCCGCGCTCGCGCTATGTCCCAGATATGTCCTAGCTTCCAGTACGGCCTGGTGCCCGGCGCACCCTAGGAACGAGAAAACCCCGCCTGAGCGGGGCTTTCGTGAGAAGCCCAGTGCCGGACTCGAACCGGCGACCCCTTCCTTACCATGGAAGTGCTCTACCAGCTGAGCTAACTGGGCGCGGGCGTCAGCCTAGCGCGCCCCGGCTATCTTCGGCTCGCGTGAGCCTCAACCCCGCGCTCGATCGAGTGCCCGAGCTGCGGCTATCGCGCCTACTACAACCCGAAGCCGGTCGCGTGTGCGATCCCATGGGACGGCGAGGGCCGGATCTGGCTGCTGCGCCGCGGACTCGACCCGGGTGGCGGGCTCTGGACCTTCCCGGGCGGCTTCGTGGACCTCGGCGAGTCGGTCGAGCAGGCGGCGCACCGAGAGGTCCGCGAGGAGCTCGAGATCGATATCGAGCTCGGGCCGCTGCTCGGCGTCTACTCGCGCTCCGACGACCGCGTGGCGCTGATCGTCTTCGAGGCGCGAGCGGTCGGGGAGCCGCGCGTGACCGCGGAGGCGATCGAGGTTCGAGCCTTCTCGCCCGCTGAGCTGCCGTGGAGCGAGCTCGCGTTCTGGTCGACCGAGCGCGCGCTGCGCGATGCACTCGAAGTTTCGCGTGATCGGATCGGAGATCGAGACTCGCGATGATGGCCGACCGGCGAGGCTCATGTGCGAAGTCCCGTCGGGATGACGGGTAGCTCACTCACCCTGGTCGGCGGCGCGAGCGGACGGACCCCCGGCATCACGCGAGCCGTACGGAACACGCACAGCGTTCGGCCCGCCGGTCGCGCCGCCGAGACGCTGACGAGCGCCCGCCATCCGGCGCGATGGAGTCGCTCTCCTACGGGCTGGGAGGCCGGCCACTGCTTCCGGGTGGGCCGAACACGGGGTAGGCCGACGCGCGCGAGTCGGTCCTCGGCGGCGAGGTCCGCAACCTCGGACAGCGAGATCTCCCACCGCCAGAGATCGCGTGGCAGCCCCATGCGAGGCGGGAGTCCGGCCTCCGCGAGGTAGCGGTACCACTCGGCCCACGCCGTCTGCTCGGTGTCCGCGAAGTAGAGCGCCTCGATTGCCGACCCGCGTTGCCAGCGGTTGTCCGCAGGATCGGGAGGCTCATGGTGAACATCCGCGCCGGCCGGGACGTGGCGCCACCAGTGTCCTGAGATTGCCGTCGAATCGACGTCCAACGGCGAGTCGAGCGAAATAGGGGCCATCGCGCCCCGCTATCGCACGGAGCGGCGCGTCTGAGGAACGCGGTTTGACTTGCGCCAGGAAGGGCGGCGCCGTACGGCGGTCACCCCTCGGAACTACGCGGCGCCGGAGGCCTCGAGACCGGCCACCACGCGCGACACCCGCCGGTACTCACCGGCGGCGATGACGTCGAGCGGCTTGTCGTCATCGAGCAGGGCAATCGGCTTGCGGACCCAGACCGGTACGTAGGTCGCCTCCATCACGCAGACCAGGCGCTCGACGATGGAGGAGAGCTCGGCCAAGCGTTCCGCGCGTGCTCCGGAGGGAGAGCGGGTCTCACGTAGCCACGCGCGCACCGTTGTCTCGTTGGCACCAGTGGCCCGGGCGATGTCGGGAACCTCGAGGTGACCGAGCTCCCTGATGTAGGCGGCCTCGCCAGCGAATGCGGTAGCCATGTCCACCTCCTTGCGTATAACTGTAGCGCTAGACGACCGTGAAACGCAGCTAAACCGCTCGCACCTAGGTAAGGAGACCGACGGCATGGGGGGAGCAGGATTCGAACCTGCGTAGGCATAGCCAACGGGTTTACAGCCCGTCTCCTTTAACCACTCGGACATCCCCCCGGTGGCGGCGGCCGATTCTAGAGCGCGCCCGAGGGGGCGACCATCGCCAGGTCCGGCCGGGCGGCCCCTCGCTAGGAGGCGCCGCGCAGGCGCTCGGCCTCGGGCAGGGCCTTGAGCTTGCGCAGCGTGTGGGTCTCGATCTGGCGGATGCGCTCGCGCGT
>JACCTJ010000234.1 GCA_013812485.1 Thermoleophilaceae bacterium | reverse complement strand
CTCCGGTAGGGGCCGCTCCGGCTCCAGCGGCTCCGCGCGCGCCCGCGGGAGCGCCGGCGCCTCCGCCCCCGGGGGCAGCGACGACGCCGGATCCGCCCGCGCCCGCGGGGGGAGCGCCCGCGGGGGCTTCCTCGCTCGCGCCGACGCTTGCAGCCGGCGTGACGTTGACGCCCGGGCTCTGCTTGATGTCCCCACCAGACCTGGTGCGCGAGCTGGATGCGCCGCCCGCGACGCCGAACGAGCGAGCTCCGCTCTTCGAGGGGTCGGGGGCCTCCGAGTCGTCGGTGGCCGACTCGCAGCCCGGATCGTCGCCGAAGTCCGTCTTCCCGTCTGAGTCGTTGTCGAGGCGATCGGAGCAACGCGGGTCCGGGGCCTCCGAGTCGTCGGCGGCCGACTCGCAGCCCGGATCCTTGCCGAAGTCCGTCGTCCCGTCTGAGTCGTTGTCGACGCGATCGGAGCAGTGCGGCCGGGGGTCCGGCGGGCGTTCGCGCGAGGCGGGTGCTCCGCCCCCGGGGGGTGCTCCGCCCGCCGGGGGTGCGCCGCCCGGAGGCACCGCACCGGCAGGAGGCATCGCACCCATCGGAGGGACGGCACCCATCGGAGGGACGGCACCCATCGGAGGGACGGCACCGGCCGGCGGCAGGGCGCCCGCGGGCGGTGCTCCGCCGGCGGGAGGTACGCCACCCATGGATGCGCCGCCCAGGGCGTCGCTCGCCCGCGGCGCCAGCGGGACGTCCTCGAGCGCGTTCGCGTCCTCGAGCAGTTCCTCCGGCGCACGCACGACCACCGGAACATCGTCGTCCCCGATCGTTCCCGCGTCCGCGGGCGGCACGAGAGCGGCGAGGGCCTCGGTCGCGCGCTGCTGGTCCTCGGTGCCGCGCTCGTCCTCGTCTACCTCGAGCACGAACTGGGTCTGCTCGGAAGCCGCCTCGTTGTCGACCTGCGTGAGGTCCTCGCGCCCTTCGAGCAGCTTCGTCACGCGCGTGGCCCCGCGCTCGGCGTCCTCTTGGTCCTCGCCGATGACCGTCGCCTCGAACTGGCCCGCGGGCGGTCCCGACTCGAGCCGGTCGGCGGTGAAGCCGTCCGGGTACTCCCGCTCACCGAAGCCGCGTAGGTCGGCCGTCACCCGCTCGACGTCGACGCCCTCTCGGAAGTTTGCGAAGAAGGCGCCGTTCTCGGTGTCCTCGACTTCGTCGGTCTGGACCCCCGCGCCGCCGAAGGTCACCTGCGCGTTCTCGATCCCGTCGATCCCGTTCAGCCGCTTCTCGAGCGGCCGCAGCAGGCGCTCGGCGCGCTCGGGACCGACGCCGGCGGGCAGGTCGACCGTTCCGGAGGCCTGCTGAGTCCCGCTGTCGGGCAGAAACTGAACCGGGATGCCGCCGCCTGCGACCACGGAGATGGTGCCGATCAGGGCGGCGAAGGCGGCGGCGATGACGGCGATCCGACCGAAGGGACGGATGCCGAAGCGGGTGATCGGCGTGACTATCCGGGCAAGCGCGCCGGCTTCCTGCACCGGCCGTCCCTTCGGCTTCATGAAGGTCGCGCCGAGCACGGGGATGACGGTCACGGCGACCAGCAGCGAGGCGAGCAGCGCGACCACGACGATGATCGAGAACGAGAAGAAGATCTCCGAGATCAGCCCTCCGACGAGGCCAAGGGGCAGGAACACCGCGGCGGTGGCGAGCGTCGAGGAGACGATCGCGTTGGCGACCTCCGAGGTTCCCTCGAGGGCCGACTGTGCCCGCGGTTCGCCGCGCTCGAGGTGCTTGTAGATGTTCTCGAGCACGACGATCGCGTCGTCGATGACCCGGCCGATGGCGATGGTCAGCCCGGCCAGGGTGATGATGTTGAGCGTCAGACCGAGCGCCCACGCCGCCAGCAGGCCGAAGACGATCGAGGTCGGGATCGACACCGCGGCCACCAGCGTGGGGCGCACGGAACGCAGGAAGAAGAAGATCACCACGACGGCGAAGAGGGCGCCGAGCGTGCCCTCGAGCAGCAGCCCGTTGACCGACGCCTTCACGTCGCTCGCGGTCTCGAAGATGGTGCTGACCTCGACGCCGCCGAGCGCGCGCTGCGCGCGGGCGAGCACGGCCTCGGACTCGTCGACGACCTGGACCTGATTCGCGTCCTCCTCGGTGAAGACCGACAGCGCGATCGACGGCTTGCCGTTCGTGCGCGCGACGCCCGTGCCCTCGGCGGCCTGGCGGCGGACGGTCGCGACGTCCTCGACCTCGCGCCGGTCGGAGATCGGCAGCCGCTCGAGCTCTCTGCGATTGTCGACGGTGCCCGGATCGACGAGCAGCGGAGTGCGTGAGCCGGCTCGCTCGACCAGCCCCACGGGGGCCTCGCGCAGCGCACTCTGGATCTTGGTCGCAAGGCTGCCGGGCGTCTCGCCGCGGCGCACCGCGCGCCGCTTGAGCTCGACGGCGAACTCCTTCTCCGCTCCACCGTCGAGCTCGACACGGCCGACGCCGTCGATGTTCTCGAGCTCGTCACGCACGTCTTCGGCTTGCTCGGTGAGGGTGAGCAGGTCGCCGTCGGTGCTCATGGCGGCGTTGAGCACGGCCTGCTCGTCGAACCCGCCGCCGATGTCGAGCTCACCGGCGCCCTCGGGCAGCTGCACGGAGGCGAGCTCGCGCGCGAGGTCCTCCTCAAACTGCTTTGTGTCTGTCCCGTAGGCGAGCTCGGTGACGAGGGTCACGCGACCCTCACTCGACAGGGTCTGGGTCGTCTCGACGTCCTCGAGGTTGCTCGTCGCCCCCTCGAGCGGCTGGGCGACCTGCTCGTCGACGCCCTCGGCGTCGAGGCCCGAGACGTCGAGGTTGGTTATGACGAAGGGGAAGTCGACGTCGGGGAAGAACTGCTGGCGCAGCTGAGTCGCGCCGAACGCGCCCGCGCCGAGGATCAGGACGCTGGCAAGGATCACCACGGACCGCCGGCGCAGGCACCACGAGACGATGGCGGTCATGGTCGGATCTCTCGGGGGTGGATCATGGGTAGCTACGCGAGGGTGGGCGGTTCAGGCCCGGTAACGGGGAGTTTTTCGACACTACAGCGACGCCATTCTCCGCTTGGAACGATACTGTTACGACAACGACCGACACTATGACAGACACCGCCAGAAAGACACTAACTGCCGAACGGGTCGCCGTCGTAGGCCTGCGCGAGCGGCGCCGGGCCCGCACCCGCGAGGACATCGAGGCGGCCGCTCTCGGCTTGTTCCTCGAGCACGGCTACGACGCGACGACGATCGAGGAGATCGCGGAGGCCGCGTTGATCTCGCCGCGCACGTTCTTCCGTTACTTCGCCTCGAAAGAGGACGTGCTCCTCGCCCGGGGCCGCGACGAGATGACCCTCGCGGCTCGCAGCCTGGCCGAGCGGCCACCCGAGGAGCCGCTGATGGACTCCCTGCGCGAGCTGCTCCAGATCTTCGCGGCGCTGCACAGCACCGACCGCGAGCGTCAGCTCTGCCGGATCCACCTATGCACTACCACTCCCCATCTCGCGGCGGCCTTCCTCGAGATGATCCACGGCATGGAGCTCGTGCTGCGCGACTTCGTGGCCCTTCGCCTCGGGCTCGAGGCGAGCGGCCGCCGCCCCCGGCTCGTGGCGGCGGCGTTCGGCACCGCCTTCCGCGTGGCCGCGGAGACCTGGCAGGAGAGCGACGGGGCCGAGGACATGACGCTGCTCGTGCGTGAGAACGTGGAGACCCTGGTCGCGCCGCTGCTCGAGGGCGGGACCGCTCCCGGGCCTTAGGCGCTCGAGCGCTCTCCGCGCCGGGCCTCGATCTCCAGCAGCTCGCGGGTCGGCTCGTGGTCGACCTGGAGCGTCGTGTGGTGGATGTCGAACTCGTCGTGCAGGAGGCCCTTGAGCTCCTGGCGGCGGCGATGGCAGTCGTCTCCGGGAGCGACCAGGACGTGGGCCGAAAGCGAGGGAAACCCGGAGGTCACCTCCCAGACGTGGAGGTCGTGAACCTCGAGGATCCCCGGCAGCGACGCCATCGCGCGCCCGACGCGCTCGGGCTCGAGCCCCTTGGGCGAGGCCTCGAGCAGGACGCGCCCCGAGTCGCGCAGGAGGCCGTAGGCGGCGCGGACCATGATCGCGGCCACGAGCAGAGCGGCGATGCCGTCGGCCCGCGCGAAGCCGGTCAGCAGGACGACCGCGCCGGCGACCGCGGTGCCGGCGAAGGCGAGCAGGTCGGTGAGGATGTGCTGGTAGGCGCCCTCCACGTTGAGGCTCTGGCGATTGGCGCTGGCGAGCGTCCAGGTCGCGGCGAGGTTGACCGCTATGCCGACGAGCGCGACGATCAGCACGGCGGCGCCCTCGACCGCCGGTGGATCGACTAGCCGGCGGACGCCCTCGTCGACGATGAACACGGCCAGGGCCAGCAGGGTGGCGCCGTTGAGCTGCGCGGAGAGGATCTCGGCGCGTTTGAGGCCGAAGGTGAAGCCGCCCGCGGCCGGGCGAGCGGCCAGGCGCATGGCCACGAGGGCAAAGGCGATCGCACCCGCGTCGGTGAGCATGTGGGCGGCGTCCGCGAGCAGGGCGAGCGAGGAGGCGGCGATGCCGACGACGACCTCGACGCCCATGAACCCGAGGATGAGCGCGAGCGCGATTGCGAGGCGGCGCCGGTCGGCGTCAGGCGCGGGGGCGTGGCTGTGACCGTGCTGGTGAGCGGCCATGCCCGAGCGAGTCTAGGGGCCTCCGAGGTCGCCGGTCGACCTCTCGGATACCCCCTGGGGGCATGGCAGGACGTTGCTAGGCTGCGGTCGCGTGTCGCCTCGACCACGACGCCTGCGGGAGGGCGCTCAGCTCGTGCGAGAACCCGTCAGCATCAGGCTCGCCGCCCTGGTGGCGGGGATCTTGAGCCCCGCCCCGCTCGGCGGCTAGCGCCACCGCGCCTGCCGGTGCTCTTCGAGCTCCACCGGGTCAGCGCCTCGCGCGGCGGGACGGAGGTACTGCGGGAGGTCTCGCTCACCCTTCCCGAGGGCGCGAGCTGCGTCGCCGGCGACTCGGGCTCGGGCAAGTCGACGCTGCTTCGACTGCTCAACCGGCTCGCCGATCCCGACGCCGGAACGATCGCCTACGGCGGCCGCGCGCTCGGATCAATGGCCGTGCTCGAGCTGCGCCGCGAGGTCGCCCTCGTCCCTCAGCTTCCCGCCCTGCTTCCCGGCACGGTGGCCGAGAACGTCGCCTTCGGACCGGGCCTGATCGGCCGTGAGGTCGAGGTCGGGTCGCTGCTCGAGCTCGCCGGGCTGCCGGCGGCCTTCGCCGGACGCGAGGCCGACCGGCTCTCGGTGGGCGAGCAGCAACGGGTCATGCTGGCCCGGGCGCTCGCGCTCGAGCCGCGCGTGCTGCTGCTGGACGAGCCGACCTCGGCCCTCGACGCGCGCGCCCGCGACCGCGTCGAGGAGACGCTCGTCGATCTGCGCCGGCGCCTCGGCCTGTCGCTCGTGCTCGTGACCCACGACCTCGCCCAGGCCGAGCGGCTCGCCGATCGGGTGGTGCGGCTCGAGAGCGGGCGCGTGGTCGAGGCCGACGGCGACCGTCGCGACGCGGCGCAGCCGGCGGGCGCGGAATGAACGCAGCCTCCGACGTCACCTTCGCCCAGGTCGCCGCCACGCTCGGCCTCGTGGCCCTGGCCGTGCTCGTCTCGCTGTGGCAGCGGATGCGCCTCGAGCGCGGGATCGCCGTGGCGGTCGCGCGCTCGTTCATCCAGCTGACCGCGGTCGGGTTCGTGATCCAACTCGTCTTCGACGGAGACAGCCTGCTGCTCGTGGTCGCGTTGATCGCCGCGATGGCGCTGTTCGGCGCGTTCACGGCGCGCCGGCGCGCCCCGACTGTGCCCCGCGCCTTCGTGCCGCTGCTCGTCGCCCTGGCTCTGGCCGGCACAGCGACGCTCGTGCTCCTCGTCGTGCTCGGCGTCTTTCGGCCCGAGCCGCGCTACCTCGTCCCGCTCGGCGGGATGGTGATCGGCAACTCGATGACCGCTGCGGCGGTGGCGCTGAGCCGGCTCGGCGACGAGGTGACCGCCTCGCGGCGCGAGATCGAGGCCGCGCTCGCGCTCGGCGCGACCGCGACCCAGGCCGCCCGACCGCTCGTCCGGCGCAGCCTGCGCTCGGGCGTCATCCCGCTGATCGACTCGACGAAGACCACCGGGGTGATCTTCTTCCCGGGGATCATGGTCGGGCTGCTCGTGGCCGGGGCGGCGCCGCTCGACGCCGTGCGCCTTCAGCTCATCATCCTCTACATGCTGCTCGGCAGCGTGTCGATCGCCTCGGTTACGGCGGTCGTGCTCGCCCAGCGCAGCTTCTTCACCTCGTCGCACCAGCTGCGCGAGCCGGCGAGCCCGCGGGCTGCGCGCGGCTGAGGCGGCAGCGACGCCTCCTCGCGCAGAGCTCGATGAGCAGCCACGCCGTCACGCCGAGGCCGACGGCGACCACCGGCCGCCGTCGCTCGCGCGCCAGCGCTCAGCGCCGCCACAGGCGCCACGCCGACACGATCAGGAAGGCGCCGAACACGCGGGTGAGCACAGCCGTAGGCAGAACGAGCGCGAGCACGGCGCCGGCGACTGCGCCGACTGCGCCCAGGATCGCCATCAGTACGAGGCCCGAGCGCAACACGTTGCCCTCGCGGTCGGCGGTCAGCGCCCCGACCAGCGAGGTCGGCACGATGGCCGCCAGCGACGTGCCCTGGGCGGTCGTCTGCCCGAGGCCTGCTCCGAGCGTCAGCGCGGGCACGAAGATCAGGCCCCCGCCGACGCCGAGCACGCCGCTGGCCGCCCCGGCGAAGAAGCCCGTAAGCACGAGCAGGACGTCGGTCAGGAGCATCAGCCGGGAACGACGAGCTGCTTGAGGCCGGCGATCAGGAGCACGACGGCGACGATCCGCTGCAGCGTCAGCTCGGGCAGCCGCGCGACCGCTCGCGCGCCGAGGTAGGCGCCGAACACCCCCCCCACCGCGAGCGGAGCGGCGAGTCGGAAGTCGACCTCGCCCCCGGCGAGCGCGTACACGGGCACGCCGGCGAGCGCAATCGGGACGATGACCGCCAGTGCGGTCCCGCTCGCCCGGTGTTGGGCGACCTTGGCCCAGAGCACTTGGAGGGGCACCATCACGAAGCCTCCGCCCACCCCGAGCAGGGAGCCGAGGAGGCCGCCGGCGAAGCCGATCGCCGCGAGGCGCCGGCGGCGGGCCGGCTCGGCGCCGCTCGCGCCAGGGGACGAGGCGGCGCCGGCGGG
>JACCTJ010000173.1 GCA_013812485.1 Thermoleophilaceae bacterium | reverse complement strand
CGGAGGCGTGGTCCCTTTTCTGCGAGTGGACCGAGTCTCCGTCGCTCCGCAAGCACGTCCTGGCCGTCGAGGCCGCGATGCGGGCGTATGCCCCGCGCTTCGGCGGCGACGAGGAGGAGTGGGGCCTCGTCGGCATGCTCCACGACCTCGACTACGAGCGCTACCCGGACGCCGAGACGGGCCACCCGCGGATGGGGATGGCCGAGCTCGAGCGCCAGGGCTTCAGCCCCGAGTTCGTGCGCGCCGTCGCCTCGCACGCCGACTACCTCGACGTCCCGCGCGAGACGCCGATGGAGAAGGCGCTCTACGCCGTCGACGAGCTGTCGGGCTTCGTGGCCGCCTGCGCGCGCGTGCGCCCGCAGGGCATCCACGGCATGGCGCCGAAGTCGGTCAAGAAGAAGCTCAAGCAGGCCAGCTTCGCCGCCGGCGTCGACCGCGAGCAGGTGCGCCGTGGCGCGGAGGAGCTGGGAGTCGACTTCGACGCCCACCTCGCCACGGTGATCGCCGCCATGGAGGAGCACGCCTCGGAGCTCGGCCTCGACGGCGGCGGGGCCGCATGAGGCCGATGGCGAGACCCTTGAGCGCCGCGCCGGCGCGTTGAACGGCCGCGAGCGCCAGTCCGCGCTCTACGTCGGCGGCGTGAGCGCCCGGCGCGGCTGGCGCCCGCGCGACCTCGACCTCGCCTACCTCCCCTTCCTGCGGGGCAAGGGGATCGCCCAGTACACGAGCGACCCGGTCTTCCGCGACATGCTCGACGGGCCGGGCGACGGCTCGCCGGAGCGCTCGCCGCAGATCAACCTCGCCGCCCTGCGAACCCTGATCGAGCTCACCCGGCCTATCCCGATCGCTTCCTCCGGACGCTGCGCTCGGGCCGGGGCCGAGCCGCGGTGGAGCGCTTCGTGGCCATCTACTCCCGCCCGTCGCTGACCTGGGAGGACCTGCCCTTCCTGCGCGAGCGCACGCGGCTGCCGATCGTCCTCAAGGGCATCCTCCACCGCGAGGACGCCGAGCGCGCGCTCGACCACGGCATGGACGGAATCGTCGTGTCGAACCACGGCGGGCGCCAGGTCGACGGCGCGATCGCCACCCTCGACGCTGCCCGAGATCCTCGAGGCGGTCGACGGCCGCGCGCCGGTGCTGCTCGACAGCGGGATCCGTGGCGGCGCCGACGCCTTCAAGGCGCTCGCGCTGGGAGCGACCGCGGTGCTGCTCGGACGCCCCTACGTCTACGGGCTCGCGGTGGCCGGCGAGGCCGGGGGTGCGCGAGGTCATCCAGAACGTGGTCGGCGAGCTCGACCTGACGCTCGGCCTGGCCGGCGGCTCGGCGACCGCGGAGCTCGATCGGGGCGCGCTGGTCCGCGCCTGAGCCCTCCGACTACCTCCAGCGACCGCCGGCGCGGGCCCAGGCCGAGAGGTGGTCGAGCGAGCAGAAGGCGTCCGCCACGCGATGCTCACCGCGGTGTCGAACGAGCACGACGCGCGTGTCGGGCAGCTCCGCACCGCAGTGCGCGCACCCCCCGAGCGGCGGCTCGAGCTCCGCTGCGCCGGCGATCCGCCCCGCCTCCCAGCGCGCGCCCCGGATCGCCCACGGCACCACGTGCTCGAGCCGGCAGAAGGCGGCCCGGCGCTCCCCGGCGGGCTCAGCCAGGCGGTAGCCGTCGTCGTGCTCGACGGCCACGCCGCACCAGATGCAGGGCTCGGGCGATGCGTCGATCGGGGGACTCAAGGGCAACGATCGGGGGAAGGGTGGCCGACCAAGGTCGCCGATCGACGCCGCGGCGGAGCGCCATCCACAGGCCCGCGGTGATCCCCGCCCTCGACCGCGACGGCGACTGCCTCTCGGACTTCGTCCTCCCCTTCAACGGGTCGATCGGCGGCGCGCAGTCGGTGCGGCTCGCCTTCGACGACGACTACGAGGTCACGCGGCGATGTCTGAGGCCGCACCCGGCCTGCTCGCCAAATGGATGACCTCGACCACGCTCGAGGAGCCCTCGAGGAGCTCGAGGGCCTGTTCCCGCAGCGCTCCGGCGCGACGATCCGGCGGTGGATCAAGGGCGTACGGCGGGGATCTGCCCGCCGACCGCCTAG
>JACCTJ010000168.1 GCA_013812485.1 Thermoleophilaceae bacterium | reverse complement strand
CGAGGAGCAGTTCATCGGCTTCCGGCTCAAGCAGGGCGTCTACGGCCAGCGCCAGGCCGACGTCCAGATGATCCGCGTGAAGCTGCCCTTCGGCGGCGTGACCCCCGAGCAGATGGAGGCCTTCGGCGACGTCGTCGAGCGCTACGCGCCGCTCGACAAGGGCCACATCACGACGCGCCAGAACATCCAGATCCATCACATCCCGCTGCGCGATGCGGCGGCAGCCATCCGCGAGCTCGGCGACGTCGGCCTCTCCTCCCGTGAGGGCTGCGGGAACACCGTCCGCAACGTGACCGGCGACCCGTGGGCCGGCATCTGCGAGGACGAGATCTTCGACCCGACGCCCTACGCCGGCGCCTTCGTGCGCTACTTCGTGCGCCACGAGGTCTGCCAGCTGATGCCGCGCAAGATCAAGACCGCGTTCACCGCCAGCGACGACGACCGCGCCATAACCGGCATCCACGATCTCGGCTACATCCCGCGCGTGCGCGACGGCGTGCGCGGGTTCGAGCTGCGCGTGGGCGGCGGCACCTCGATCATGCCGCGCATCGCGCCGACGATCTACGACTTCGTGCGCGCCGACGACGGCGAGTACCTCAAGGTCACCGAGGCCGCGCTGCGGATCTTCGACCGCCAGGACTGGCTACGCGTCAACCGCGCCCGGGCCCGGATCAAGGTGCTGGTCGACAAGATCGGGGCCGAGGAGTTCCGCCGCCAGGTCGACGAGGAGCTCGAAGGCGACTGGGTCAAGATGCGCGACTACTCGCTCGACGGCCGCCTGTTCGAGCACGACGAGGAGGCCAACGCTCCGGCCAAGCCGATGGCGGCCGGGAGCGCCAACGGCGACAACCGCGAGTTCAACCGCTTCGCCGCCTCGAACGTGCGCCCGCAGCGCCAGGAGGGCTTCTCCTCCGTCGAGGTGAAGGTCACGCGCGGCGACCTGACGCCCGAGCTCTTCCGCGGCCTCGCCGACCTCATGCGCTCCTACAGCGGCGGCTACGCGCGGACCACCGTGCACCAGAACCTCGTCCTGCGCTGGGTCCGCGACGAGTCGGTCTACGACCTGTGGCGCGGCCTGAGTGAGATCGGCCTCGGCGAGGCCGGCGCCCACGAGGTGACCGACGTCGTGAGCTGCCCCGGCACGGACTCGTGCAAGCTCGGCATCACGAGCTCGATGGGCCTCAACCGCGCCGTGCAGGAGCGCCTCGAGGAGATGGAGATCGAGGATCCGCTGACCAAGCGCATCCACATCAAGATGAGCGGCTGCCCCAACGGGTGCTCGCAGCACCACATCGCTGACATCGGCTTCTACGGGGCGTCGATCAAGGTCAAGGACAAGACGATCCCGGCCTACGTAGCGCACGTCGGCGGACGCTACGAGGGCGGCGAGGTGGCCATGGGCCAGCGGCTCAAGGTCCGCCTCCCGGCCAAGCGGGTGCCGGACGCCATCGAACGCTGGCTCGACCTCTACGAGGAGCGCCGCACCGACGGCGAGGAGTGGCGCGACTTCGCGGGCCGCGTCGGGACGGCCGAGCTCGAGGCGACGGTCAAGGACCTCTCGCTGCCGGCCGAGTTCTCGCTCGAGAACCTAGACATGTTCGTGGACTGGAAGGGCAAGGAGCCGTTCCAGGTCATCCGCGGCGAGGGCGAATGCGCGGTCTAGGGGCCGCCCGCGAGCCATGACTCTCGCTCCCAGTCCCCTAGCCGATGACCTCGAGGAGCTCTCCGCCGAGGAGGTGCTCGAGCACGCGGTCGAGCGCTTCGGCCGGCGCATGTACGTCGCCTGCTCCTTCCAGAAGGAGTCCTCGGTGATCATGCACCAGCTGCTCGAGATCGATTCCGACGCGCGCTTCTTCACGCTCGACACCGGCCTCTTCTTTCCCGAGACCTACGAGATCTGGTCGGCGCTCGAGCGTCGCTTCAGCGTCGAGATCGACGTCTACCAGGGGCCGAGCGTGGCCCGCCAGGCCGCTCTCTACGGCGACGAGCTGTGGAAGCGCGACCCGGACGCCTGCTGCGGCCTGCGCAAGGTCTCGCCGCTCGAGGACGCGCTCGCCGACGTCGACGCGTGGGTCAGCGGCCTGCGCCGCGACCAGTCGCCGGGCCGTTCACGTGCTCCGAAGCTCGACCGCGACGATCGCCGCGACGTGTGGAAGCTCAACCCGCTGGCCGACTGGGACGATCGCG
>JACCTJ010000158.1 GCA_013812485.1 Thermoleophilaceae bacterium | reverse complement strand
AGCCCGGCGTGCTTGACCTTGTACTGGCCGCCCACCTGCCGGGCCACGAGCTGCGAGTCGTTCACCACCTCCACCTCGCCCGCGCCGAGTTCCTCCGCCAGCTTCAGCCCGAGCAGGAGCGCGCGGTACTCGGCCACGTTGTTGGTCGTGTTGCCGATGAACTCGTGGGCCTCGCGCAGCACCTCGCCCGCCGGGTCGGCGGCGACCGCGGCGACCGCGGCCGGGCCGGGGTTGCCCCGCGCGCCGCCGTCGACGTGGACGACGACCTTGTCGACCTTCGCGCCTATGCCCACCTCCGTCCTCGCCTCGCGCGGAGGCTAGGAGAGGAGCGAGACGGCGAGCGGGTCGCCGTCCGCGCGAGGCGTCAAGAAACCGCCTCGACGGCGAGGGCCAGCCGTCCCTCGGCGTCCGCGCCGACGTTCCAGGTCCGCAGCGACTCGTCGAGGTCCTCGAGCTCATTACCGCGATCGACCAGCAGAACCGCCTCATCGACGTCGTCGAGGTCGACCCGATAGCGGTACCAGGACAGCTCCCAGGCGACGATGATGCCCACCTCGCGGGTAGCGGGGTCCTCGCCGAGCGGAGCGGCGCTGGCCCAGGGCTCGCCGAGGGTCCGGCCGACCCCGGCAATGGTCCGGCGGTGCTCGCAGTCGTTGAACAGCTTGAGGGCGAGCTCGATCTTCGCCCAGCGACCCGAGGGGACGGCCTGGACGTGACGCGGCTCGCGGCGCCGCCCGGAGATGAGGTCCCGCAGGCCGGCCGGATTCGGCGCTCGGGAGGGACGGCGGGCGACCGAGGCTAGGTCGTCTCCCTCCGGATCCTCGCTCTCCCGCTCGGCCTGCATACGGCGGGCCTGACGGCGCTCCTCGGCCCGGGCGGCGGCGCGCCTGCGCCGCTCGTCCAGGGCGTGCCGGCTGGCGTCGCCCTCCGTGGCCGCCTCGTTCTGGGAGACGAGCGCGGCGGGATCCGGGCGCGGCACGGGTTCGGCGGGGACGGAGCTCTGAGCCGTCTCCGGCTGGGAGCCAGCGGAGCGGGAGCCGGCCTCCTCCTCCTCGACGCTCGGAGGCGACACGCCCCACAGGCCCTGGTCCTCGGCCCAGGTCAGCGCGCGCGACCACAGCGAGGCAGGTGGATGCAGGCGCTCGCGGTCTGGGGCCTGGCGTTCGAGCTCGGCCTCGCGCATCCAGCCCTCGCGCAGGGCGCGCAAGCCACACAGCTCGCAGACGCGCTGGCGGTCGCCGCCGCCGATGAAGGTCTCGATGCGCTCCCCCTTGAGGATCGTGCGCTGGCACAGATCGCAGGCAATGAGGTCATGCACCGGCCGAAGCTCCTTGCGCATGCCGCGGCATGGTAGCGGTCCCTGCGGCGGCAAACCAGGCGATCGAGCGAAGCCGCCTGGGAATGATCCCGGACTATGCGCGAACCGGCTCCCCGGCGATCGTGGCGGCGGCCACGACCTTGTCGGCGAGATGGCCCGGAACCTGCTCGTAGCGGGCGAAGTCCATCGTGTAGTCGCCGCGCCCGCCCGTGATCGCCCGCAGGTCGGGTGCGTAGGCGAGCATCTCCGCCATCGGGACCTCGGCGCGGATCTCCGTCATCGATCCCTTCGGCTCCATGCCGAGCGGATGGCCTCGGCGCGAGTTGAGATCGCCGATCACGTCGCCCACGCAGTCCTCCGGCACCGACACCGCCGCGGTGACGATCGGCTCGAGCAGGGCCGGGTCGGCGTTCTCCATGGCCTGCTTGAAGGCCATCGACCCAGCGATCTTGAAGGCCATCTCGGACGAGTCGACGGTGTGGAAGGAGCCGTCGTAGAGGCGCACGCGCACGTCCTTGACCGGATAGCCCGCCACGGTCCCGTGCGCCATCGCCTCCTCCACCCCCTTCTCCACGGCCGGGATGTAGCTCGAGGGAATTACCCCGCCCTTGATGGCGTTGACGAACTCGAAGCCCTTCCCCTCCTCGAGCGGCTCGATCTCGATGTGGCAGTCGCCGAACTGGCCGCGCCCACCGGTCTGCTTCTTGTAGCGACCGTGGGCCTTGGCCGAGGCCCGAATCGTCTCCTCGTAGGGCACCCGCGGCGGGTGCAGCTCGACCTCGGCGCCGAAGCGCTCGCGCATGCGCTCGACGATCACCTCGACGTGGACCTGCGAGAGCCCGGCGACGATCTGCTCGCCGGTCTGGGCGTCGCGGTGGAAGTCGATCGTCGGGTCCTCCTCCTGGAGGCGGCGCAGCGCGATGCCGACCTTCTCCTCGTCGCCCTTGGCCTTCGCCTCGATGGCGAAGGCCATGACCGGCGCCGGCAGGTCGGGGAGGTGCAGCGAGAAGCCGCTGTCGTGCTCGGCGAGCACGTCGCCCGCGTGGGTCTCCTTGAGCTTGGCGACCGCACCGATGTCGCCGGGACCTAAGTCCTCGGCGTGCTCGCGCTCGGCGCCCTGGGGCACGAGCAGCTGGCCGATGCGCTCCTTGTGGTGAGAGCGTGAGTTCAGCAGCTGGGAGTCCGAGCGCACCACCCCCTGGTAGACCCGGAACAGGTTGATGCGCCCCGCGAAGGGATCGGCGAGCGTCTTGAACACAAAGGCGACGGCCTCGCGATCCTCCTCGGGGGCGAGCGTCGCGCCATCGTCGAGCGCTACCTCGCCGACCTTCTCCGGTGAGGGCAGGTCCTCGACGATCGCGTCGAGCAGGCGGTTGGTGGCGAGGTTGCGCGTGGCCACGCCGCACGTGACCGGGAATAGGCGGCCGGCGGTCACGCCCTCCTTGAGCACCTGGACGACCTCGTCGTGGGAGATCTCCTCGCCCTCGAGGTAGCGCTCCATGAGCTCGTCGGAGACCTCGCAGACCTCGTCCATGAGCTTCTCGCGGTACTCCTCGGCCTGCGCGGCGAGCTCGTCGGGGATC